>CAZHWD010000198.1:0-6268 GCA_964536335.1 uncultured Eudoraea sp.
TCCAAGGCCTCCGGACGTAGCTAAACCTATGTTTCAAGGTATTATTAATTCAATTCCCATGGCAATTCTTATAGACTCCGTTCAAATTTCGAATTCTTCCGTAACCTATGGTGAACTTGGAGTTAAAAAAAGTGAATCAGGTTCGCTTAAAATTCAGGAAATTAATGGAAATATTACCGGGGTCACTAACATGCCTGAAGAACAAATGAATAAAGGTCAATTAGACGCAAAAATTAGTGCCAGCCTCGAAGGTAAAGCCGGAATTAATGTTGCGTTAAGTGTTCCATATGAAAAGGAAACATTTTCATTAGCCGTGGATGTTGGAGCAATGGATTTGACCAGCTTAAACCCAACCTTAAAACCCTTGGCTGGCATTGAAATGGTTACTGGACAAATGAGCCGGATTAAGTTTCATATGAATGCCGGTGCAGTTCAATCCCAAAACAAACTGGTATTTGATTATAGCAACTTACATGTGAAATTGACTAGTGAAAAGAGCAAGGATAAATCTAAGAAAAAGGTGTTACTTTCTGCAATTGCCAATACTGCCATTCGGGCAAATAATATGCCTGGCCAGGACAAATACCTTGTTGCCGATTATCAATCCAAAAGGAATGTAAATCGCTCACCAATTAATTATATTGTTCAAGGATTAATTAATGGGTTTACCAGAATTGTTCCTGGAAAAGGAGTGCAAAAAATGATTAATAAGGATAACAATAAAGGTAAAAAAAGTAAAAAATCTTAAATAAAATATGCCCCCCTGTTATTCATTAATTTCTGCAGGTAACAAAGGATTTGTTTTTATAAATATAATGTTTGTCAACGCATGGGAATATATTCATAAACCGCCAGGAATTCCAAACGCACCTTTAAAACTCATGCCTGCATTATCCTGATAAAGCTGAGCGCGAAATGCGGAACACAGGCCATCCAAATTCCTAAGGCCATGAGAATCATTTAATTAATGATTTTTTAAACAATAAAAGAAGCAATTTAGTACTTTAGTGTGAATTGTTTTCCTACCCTCGTCTTTTGGTTTTGAGCCAACATAAGAACGCTAAAATATGAAAAGCACAATATTAAAATTTGGAGCATACGGGTTTGTCTTTGCCTTGATCGTTTTTTTATTGGTCCTCTTCTTCGGGAAAGACCTGGAATCTTCCATTCAGGTTATCATCGGATATGTAACCATGACTATTTCTTCTTTTTTTATTTTCTTTGGGATAAAACACTTCAGAGATAAGGAAAATAATGGCAAAGTTAGTTTTGGCAGGGCCCTGCTAATAGGCATGCTTATTGCGCTTATCATCTCCTTTGGTATTGCTATTGCCGATTATATTTATACGACTGTATTTAACCCTGATTTTTTTGAGGAATATAAGACCATGATGCGTGCAGATGGCTATGAAGGGGAACTCCCTGAATACAGCAGTGGTTTCATGGCGATGTTAATGAGCGTGACGGTATTTTGCATTGGTTTTGTAGTTTCATTATTATCTACTCTGCTACTACAACGAAAATAAAACAACTATGCAATCTAATGCCAAAACACCAAAAGAATACATCTCCGAACTTCCTGAAGAGAGAAAACAGCCTATAATAAAGTTAAGTGAAACTATCTTAAAAAACCTTCCCAAAGGCTTCGAGGAAGTTATGAGTTATGGTATGATAGGCTACGTGGTGCCTCACTCTATATACCCGGATGGTTACCATTCGAATCCAAAGCTCCCTTTGCCATTTATAAATATAGCTTCACAAAAAAACTTTGTAGCTCTTTATCATATGGGTATTTATAGCGATAAAGATTTATTTAACTGGTTTGTTTCTGAATATCCAAAACATGTAAATACTAAATTAGATATGGGCAAAAGTTGTATCCGTTTTAAAAACATAGGTCATATTCCCTATTCTTTAATAGGCGAATTAGCATCAAAGATGACTGTTGAACAATGGATAAATAAATACGAACAGACTTGGAAAAAATAAGCTGATACTTATGAAAAAAAGAGTTACCGGATTAGGTGGTTTTTTCTTTAGAACTGCAGATCCTGATAAAATAAAGGACTGGTATAAAAATCATTTGGGGTTAAATACAGACCAATACGGCTGTACATTCTGGTGGAAAGACAAGGAAGGCAACGATTGTTCTACGCAATGGAGTCCTTTCAAAGAAGATACCTCCTATTTTGAACCTAGTAAAAAAGAATTTATGATGAATTTTCGGGTGGAAAATTTGGTAGAATTATTAGCCACTTTAAAAGAGGAAGGTGTTACGGTAGTGGGTGAAATAGAGGAATATGATTATGGGAAATTTGGATGGATTATGGATCCGGAAGGCAATAAGTTAGAGCTTTGGGAACCAGTGGATAAAGCATTTCTTTGATTCGAAAATAATTATTACATTTAAGAGCGTATTAACCAACACAAAATAATCATGTCTGAAGAAAACAAGGATCCCGAAGACAAAGCAGAAGGCAAATTTGATAAAGCAAAAGACAAAGCAAAGAAATTTGCTGAAGATGCTAAAGAATCTGCTAAAGAAGCCAAAGAGAAAGCCAAAGAATCTGCTAAGGAAGCAAAAGAGAAAGCCAAAGAATTTGCTGATGACGCAAAAGAATCAGCTAAAGAATTTGCACATGACACTAAAGAAGCAGCCAGTGACTTTGCTGAGGACGCCAAGAAAACTGCAGATGAATTTTCTGAGGGCGTGAAAGGCGTAACTGAAACTGAAAATAAAAAAATACTGGCCGGGATACTGGGTATAGTCTTAGGTGCCTTTGGAGTTCATAAGTTTATATTAGGGTATCAGAAAGAAGGTTTTATTATGTTGGGAATAACCATTGTTGGCTTAGTGCTTAGCTGTGTTGGAGTTGGAGTTTTTATGGTATGGATCAGTGGTATGATTGGATTTATAGAAGGTATTATTTACCTTACCAAGTCTGATGAGGATTTCTATAACACCTACCAGGTGGGTAAAAAACCATGGTTCTAAGATCTAAAAAGTCGGGTTTTTTGCAATCTGACTTTTTTTATTAAAGTTATTATCGTAATATTGCAATATATAAATATGTCATGGGAACAACCAAATCACAAATATTTACTGCCGAACAAAATCAACTGGCTACCATTTTAAAAGTATTGGCCAATCCTGCCCGGATAGCTATCTTACAGCATATTAGTAGTCAGAAAGACTGTATTTGTAATGATCTAGTTGAAGAAATAGGCCTCGCACAACCTACCATTTCCCAGCATTTAAAGGAACTCAAAAGCATTGATTTGATTGAGGGTGAAATAAGCGGTAAAAGGGTCTGTTACTGTATTAACCAAAAGAAGTGGCAGGAAATACTGGCATTAATTAATGATTTCTTTGATAAAACAAATGTAAACTGTTGCTAAAAACAAATTAATGAAAACAAAAGAATTTTTATCTCTCTTAAGGGATAACGGAAATAAAGAATTAGTATTTGACTACAGCAAAGGGGCTTTAGTAGGTGCCAACTATCACTTTACCGAAATAAAAAATATCATTGTTGACTCTGTGGATTGTGGTGCAGGAACTGATTTTTGGAAAGAAACTATAGTCCAACTCTGGGAAAGTCCGTCCGAATTAGACAAAACAAGGTATATGTCTGTTACTAAAGCACTTCAAATTCTTAACAGGGTAAACGAAATTAAACCTATGGAATTGGAAGCCGAGCTTAAGATTGAATATGGCAACGCGAACTTTCACACCGCTCAGTTATTTATTGATGGGTACGATATTTTTGAAGACCGATTACTTATTAAATTAGCCGTAGAAAAAACCGATTGTAAGGCTAAGGAAGAATGCGCTGTTCCTGTTGAAATTAATGCAGAAAAAGAAGCCTGTTGTTCTCCCGGCGGAGGTTGCTGCTAATAATTCGGTGATATAGCCTAGATGTCCATAAACCATTTAAACGAGTCCCGCTTTTTAATTAGAGAAATGTTAGTGGCCCATTGGCCGGTAGTTGCTCAAATATATAAGCAAGGCATTGACACAGGCTTTGCAACATTTGAAAAGGAGATTCCATCATATGAGCAATGGAACCTTAATCATCTTTCAAGTTGCAGATTTGTAGCTTTAAGAGATGATAAGGTCGTAGGCTGGGCGGCACTATCCCCTGTCTCTGGCAGGTGTGTTTATGGCGGTGTAGCAGAGGTAAGTGTTTATGTAGCAGAAACAGTAAGAGGTTTCGGTCTTGGTAGACTTCTTATGGAAGAACTTATTATGGCTAGTGAAAAACAAGGTTTCTGGACATTGCAATCAGGTATTTTTCCCGAAAATATAGGCAGTATTGAACTGCATAAGAAACTTGGATTTCGCTATTTGGGCAAACGCGAAAGAATAGGCCAGTTGGATGGAGTTTGGAAAGACAATTTGCTATTTGAAAGACGAAGTAAAATTGTTGGTGTAAATTAAAAGATTTTAAATCGAAAATTAAAAAAAGTAATTATAATGAAACACATCTTGGTTTTATGTACTGGTAATTCCTGCCGAAGTCAAATGGCACATGGTTATCTACATGCTATACTAAATGGAAAGGCTAAAATCTACAGTGCTGGAATTGAAACGCATGGCCTGAATCCAGGGGCAGTGGATATAATGAAAGAGGATGGAATAGACATTTCAACGCATACCTCAAATAATGTAGATGAATACGATGGGATCCCCTGGGATTTTATAATTACTGTCTGCGACCATGCGAGGGAAAACTGCCCTTATATTCCCTCGAAGGACGCAAAAAGAATCCACCACAACTTTTTTGACCCTTCTAAAGTAATTGGAACAGAAGAAGAAAAGCATGCGGCATTTTTAAAAGCACGAAATGAGATAAGAGACTTTTGTAAACTGTTTGCAGAAACGGAATTGAACTAGGTAGTCCCACTATTTTCGATAAACTTTCTTTCCAACTCTGCCTGGAATTCTTCCATCACAGGCCTTACCGTACTCTCTGGCAAGTCTGCTATTTTTATATACATCAAGCCATCTACCGAATTATTAAATAATGGGTCAACATTAAATGCAACCACTTTGGCATTCTGTTTAATATACTTTTTTATTAACACAGGTAATCTAAGACTCCCCGGCTCTACTTCGTCAATTAGCCTGTCAAATTTATTAAGGTCTGCCTCCGTTTCATCAAATATGAAATCCTTATCTGCATCATTTAATTTCACTTTAAATTCCTTTTTCGGCCTGATATATTGCGCTACATAAGGATCCCAATAGTTAGATTTCATAAATTCTATCATCAGGGATTTGGAGAAGTTTGAAAATTGGTTGCTTATACTAACCCCTCCAATTAAATATTTATGTTCGGGATGCCTTAATGTAGTGTGAACTATGCCCTTCCAAAGCAGAAACAAAGGCATTGGTTTTTGCTGATATTCCTTAACAATATAGGCGCGTCCCATTTCAATGGACTGGCGCATCATTCCGTATAATTCAGGTTCAAACCCAAACAGGTCCTGTAAATAGAATCCATTAATCCCGTAGTTCTTAAAAATCTCGGACCCCATCCCCATTCTATAGGCACCTACTATTTTTTTTTCATCGTTATCCCATAAAAATAAATGGTGATAGTAGTAATCAAATTTATCCAGATCAATAGAATTATTGGTGCCCTCGCCTATTGCTCTGAATGTCAGTTCTCTTTGTCTTCCTATTTCCTTAAGAATAAAAGGCATATCTTTTTCCTGAGCCAGGAACACCTCATAATTCTTACTTTGCAATAAACGACAATCCTTCTCTCTTAATTTTTCTAATTCTCCTTGTATTACCTCTGTCCTTATTTCCCCTACTATCTTTCTTGGAGGTTTTGGTATTTTTAAAGTGGTGGGTATCTGAACTGTTAGGCGTTCTTTTTCATAAGCATTTGCGAGTATGTAGGTTTTTTTACGTAACAGTTCTGAAAACTCCTCTAAGTTTTTATTTTCTTTCTGAGCTTTCACGGAAATTGGTTGTCCTATTCTTACTTTTATAGCCCTGTTCCTTTGAGTGGTAACTTCAGAAGGTAATTTGGCTGTCCTGAAAATGTCATTGAACTTTGATAAATGATAGAATAATTTACTGTTTTTTGCATGAAAATAAATGGGAACTATTGGTACCTCGGCTTTTCGAATAAGTTTTAAAGCAGATTCCTCCCAGGGCTTGTCAACTATTAGTTTCCCATCTTTATAGGTAGATACTTCTCCTGCCGGGAAAATACCCAGGGGATGTCCATCCCTTAAATGGCTCAAAGCGTTT
>CAZHWD010000199.1:0-2560 GCA_964536335.1 uncultured Eudoraea sp.
GGAAAAATAGCTAAGAGTTATGAAGATTCAGAGGAATGGTGGCCCACGCCCCCTAAACCCCCCGCTGGGACCCCTAACGTAGTTATCTTCCTTCTGGATGATACCGGATTTGGGCACATAGGTAGTTTTGGTGGCCTAATAGAAACACCAAATATAGACAAACTTGCCGCTGACGGCCTGCGATATAATAACTTCCACACTACGGCACTGTGCTCTCCGTCGAGGGCGACAATTATGGCGGCACGAAACCATCACAGGATTGGTTTGGGCTCGCATTCGCTTACTGCCATGGGTTTTCCGGGCTATAATGCTTTTGCCCCTGAAAGCGGAAAATCTATAGCAAAACATCTGCAAAAGGCTGGTTTCATTAATTACGCTATTGGAAAATGGGACCACACACCGCTTTATGAGGTTTCTGAAAGCGGTCCGTTTGATCGCTGGCCAAGCGGTGAAGGTTTTGATCACTACTACGGCTTTATGGCTGCAGATGCAGATAATTATCGATCACTGCTATGGCGTGATCATAATCCGATGGAAGACTGGACCGGAAAATTAGATTACCATTTGAGTGAGGCCATGGCGGATGAGTTTACAAGAAATATAACTTCGCACGTTTCTGTCTCGCCAGATAAACCTTTTATGATGTTCTGGGCACCCGTTGCTATGCACTCTCCGCACCAGGCTCCTCAAAAATACATCGATTACTACAAGGGTAAATTTGATAAGGGATGGGACAATGCCCGCGAAATTATTCACAAACAACAATTGGAAATGGGTATCATTCCGCAGGGAACCGAACTTTCACCACGTATTCCTGAAATTCCTGCCTGGGAAAGTTTAAATGCCGAGGAACAAAAACTCTACGCCAGGCAAATGGAAGTATTTGCCGCCATGCTTATGCACGCTGACGAGCAGATTGGAAAAATGGTAGAAACACTAAAACGTACCGGACAGTACGACAATACTATCATTTTTGTAACCGCTGATAACGGCTCCAGTGGTGAAGGTGGTTTGGCCGGAACCTTTAATGAGACCTATGTGCTCAATGGCTTGCAAACGCCTTTCGATGCTAATATGTCGCATTACGACGATTGGGGCGGCCCCAATACATATCCGCACTTCCATGCAGGATGGGCTATGGCCGGGAATACCCCTTTTAAATATTTTAAACAAATTGTGCATAATGGAGGTATTGCGGATGCATTGGTAATAAGTTGGCCCAAGGGAATTAAGGCTAAAGGGGAGGTAAGAAATCAGTATCACCATATCACTGATATTGGGGCTACCATACTCGATGTTACAGGCACCCCTTTCTTCGAAGAGATAGATGGCCATAAACAAATGGATCTAGATGGAAAGAGTATGGCGTATTCTTTTGATAATAACGAGGCACCTACAAACCATCCTGAGCAATATTATGAGCTGTTTGGCAACCGGGCGATTTACAAAGATGGTTGGAAAGCAGTTACCATACATGGAAATCGTATGCCGTGGAATCTTAATAAAACAGCTCCGTTTGAAGATGATATTTGGGAACTTTATCATATAGATGAGGATTTTTCAGAATCAAAAAATCTTGCGGATGAAAATCCGGAAAAACTGGAAGAGCTCAAAACGAGATGGGAAGAACTTGCCGAAGAAAATAATGTATTTCCTTTATATGATGATATGATTCAACGGATCGCAAAACAACAGGGAAGGCTTTTCGGAGATAGAAAGGAATTCACCTATTACTATCCGGGGGCGCAACGTATTGCAGAGAAAGCATCCCCGCCTGTTAAGGGGAAATCACATTCCATTGAAACATCACTTGAACTGTCTGGAAATGAAGAAGGGGTACTTATGGCTTGTGGCGGATTTACCGGGGGATACACTTTATTTATAAAGGATAACAAATTGTATTACGATTACAACTACTATCACGGTTTGTATTATACTCTAGAATCGCCCCCATTGCCAAATGGGAATGTAGATATTAAATTCAATTTTATAGAAACAGGGGGAGTAACAGAAGGTCTCCCAGGTGGAAAAGGTGAACTCTATGTAAATGGCCAAAAAGTGGATGAGGTTGACATGCCGGATATGCATATTTCAACCTTCTCCCTTTCAGAAACCTTTGATATAGGAGTTGATAACGGAACACCCGTATCTAACAAATATGTGATAACAAATCACTTTCCATATAGTGGAGAGTTGAATAAGGTTGTTGTGAAATTGACAAATTAAGACAATCTAAAGCGCACAAGCCTTTAGGATTGTGTATTTATTAAACGAAAACCAGGCTGTGAATAATGAAAAGTGATAAGGCCATGGATATTTTCTTTGATTAAAAAATAATGTCTGATAACCAACATCTGAAACCGATAGTACCTCAAAAACCCAAAATAAAACTCATTCTCGGGTCTTTGATTTTAGCAGTGGGGTTTTTGAGCCCTCTATTGATTCCATTGGTAGTTACCTCCAATTGGTCTGCTTCCACTAAAAGTATTATTTCAGGTTTGCTGGCCTTTGGAATTCCTGAGGTTTTTATGATCGTAGCCGTGGCCGTGATGGGCAAAAA
>CAZHWD010000200.1:0-2997 GCA_964536335.1 uncultured Eudoraea sp.
CTCTTTTGGGCCACTTTTGACTTACCTTCTGGTAAGCCTTTCGACCTGCCATTTAGCGGTCATCTTTTCTTTGGCCCCTCTTTTGGGCCACTTTTTACTTACCTTCTGGTAAGACTTTGACCTGCCATTTGGCGGTCACTCTTTGGCCCCTCTGTTTGGCCACTCTTGACCTTCTCAAAAGCTTAATTTATTCCTTTCTTTGACTCGCCTTTAAGCAAGTCCTATCTTTCTCTGTTATATTCCCCAGCGCTTATGCTCTGTCAAATTTATATTATACCTTGCTTCACTTTTGGTCATTATATAGATCAATGTCTGGAGGCATATATAGGCTATGTGTATATGTTGCTTATTCGTACTCATTAGTACAATTTAGATGTTAAGGTGCATTACAACAAAAGACATGCAACAGGAAAAGCAAGTTATATACAATAACAACGAGAAATATGCTATGCATGTACTTACTTATTTAATTAACGAACAGATGAAATAAAAGTTAAAAAACTTTACCCGAAGCTGTATTGCTCCAAACTTAAATACTATAAAGAGCGTTTAATGTATTCATTACCAGATTTTTTCAAAGTCTTCAACACCAATCCTTAAGCTAACACGCATTTGAATTTACTCAACGAAGTAGTCTTGATTTCACCCAATATTATCCCGGGAGTTTGCATTTATTCTACATACTATTTTGTTAGGACTATCGGCCCCACATTTCCTGTCGTAAGTCCTTGAAAATTTCGTAGTATGTGAATTTCAGGGCAGTTCGGCCCAATTTTGTCTAAAACGCATTTGATTTTACTCAACCAAGTAGTCTTGATTTCACCCAATATTATCCCGGGAGTTTGCATTATTCTACATACTATTTTGTTAGGACTATCGGCCCCACATTTCCTGTCGTAAGTCCTTGAAAATATCGTAGTATGAGAATTTTAGGGCAGTTCGGCCCAATTTTGAATTTTTCTTTATTCATTTTTATTATTTCAGCGCAATGGTGACTCGAGTGAAAACCTGTCAGAAGAATGAGGAAAACCACGGCTATGACAAAGGAACCTGTACTCAAACGCAGGAAAACGGATGCTACAAAGGAGCTGCACAGTCCCAAACTTCACCGGAGTCCGAGGCAAATGATACTCTAAAGCTCGCAAATGATATGTTCGCTCAGATGTCCACTCCTTTTGGAAATGTGAACGAAAAATGCAAAAAAAAATAAACAATGCTGTAACCACAAAGACGCTTTAAATGTTCAAAAGTTTTGTTTTATTCTGTTTTGTTTACTTTGTCTTTTCTTTTCAGTGAGCATAATCATAGGCCTACCATTGATTATCCTAGTGCATCGTTTTCTTCTATAACCGCGGCCTTGGATTCCAACCTTTCTATTGATATCAAACTTAAAAAATAAAATGAACAAATAAATAAATGAAAATAAAATAAACAGATTTTGGCTCGAGAATATGTTGAACTTCATGAATTATTGAATGGGAAATGCAATGTCCGAGAGAAGAGGGAGTTCATAGCCCATGGTGTAGGTGGAGACGATGCTCTGACCTTTTCGCTAGGATCACCAACACAAAAGATTACTTCATTTTATCTCTGGCAGTCGGCTTTTGCCATTTACTCGTCAACTTACATAGTTAAATTCCTCCAACATGCTAAAAGGCTTAGTTGTCTATTCAACTAATACTTTTACAAAGCCGCCTGCCAACACTAATTTAACCCATAATTATGGCCAAATATTTTGAAGGTTATGACACAACCCTGGCAAAAATTTCATATGGCTTTACTGATGGTTTCAGTCTAGAATTCTTGGGCAATCGATCCTGTGATAATCCTAAACATTCCTCTATCAAAATGCGATATCAAGTCAGCACTTCGTATCACTCCTATCGCCCCAAAAGATTACTATTTATTAGGTTTTTCATGGAGAGGGAATTTTTACATATAGATAGGGTTCTACCTCAAGGTGCATCAATAATTAAATTATTTTGTACCTGAAGCCTTCAGTTCCGCTATTGAATGGATTTGTTCCCATATACTCATATACTAGACATTACAGCAACTGTCCATTATTCTGACGATTTTCTCTTCATCTCTTTATCAGAGCGAGCCTCGAAACGCGATCTGCAAATTGTTAACTCTTATGCAAAGAGGCCGGTATCTCATTTTCCCTAGGAAAGGCCCTGGGATTATCCTCCCTATAACACTAGACACACTGCTTTTCGAGACCCGTTGCCTGGAGAGATATTGAGAAAGTGTATTTTTGAGACCCGATGCCTGCAGAGAAATTGAGAAAGTGTAAAGACTAAATAGATCATCTGTTAAGAAAGTTACCAACTTACCAACAAAAAAAACCCCACACACAATCATTATTAAACGGATTATCAAATTTAGCTTACTCTGTTGTCCTGCCGAGGAGGCTTATAATTGAATTAACGGCTAGATATGTCAATCTTCACCATTTCATTCGTCTAACTCATGAAGTAAAAGAAGATATTTTAATATGGAATGGTTTTCTACCCCGTTTCAATGGGAAGTCATCTTCCATGGTGACATTCGGTTACACACAACTGCAGCTCCATACTGACGCTTCTGGGTTCGGTGCAACATACAAAACTCACTGGTTCTCCAGTACATGAGTACATAGCCTGAGCATTGGAAGGGGTTTTTAAATTACCTTTTTCGAATTATATCCCATCATTTTAGCAGTCCTCCTATATGGGGCAGAATTTGGCACATCAAAATATAATTCTATTCACCGACAACGAAGCACTAAGCAGTCTTCAAAAAATAATAAGTTCTATGTCTAATTAGAATTCTTGTTAGAACATGTTTAACTTACAATATTATGGTGGTGCATGACATATTCCGGGCAAGCGGAATGTTTTAGCAGACATGCTCTCTCGTTGACAGATAAATGCCTTTCGTCGACGAACGTTTTTTTCGTCAACTATATAGGAGTTTCAATACGCCTCCCCTTCTCCATTATTCATAGCATATTTG
>CAZHWD010000201.1:0-3612 GCA_964536335.1 uncultured Eudoraea sp.
AACCAAAACTCATAAATAACAAAGCGAAACAAATTATAGTTATGAAAAATTATTTTTTAATACCATTTTTAGTTTTCTGTTTTACTATTGGTTTAGCTCAGGAAGCAACTGAAGAAAAATCTGAAATACAAGAAGAAAATACAGCAGGTGAACAAAGTGCCGCATCCAAAGCAATGGATGCTACGGCCACACAGTGGAGTTTCCAATTTGCATACCAGGACATGCCGGATTACTATGATGATCTGGTGAACGGGGCACCGCGTAGACCTGGTCTTGATAATTACCTTCAATTAAGGGTAGTAGCCCCGGTGCCTTTAAAAGGGCTCACCATTCTTCCCAGAGTTACCATACGGCATTATGAGGATCTCTCTAATGGCAAAACCGGATTTGGAAATACCGAGATTTTTGCTTTGATCATTCCTAAGGCTACAGATTGGGGCTCAGGAAGGGCAGGTATAGGACCTTTAATGACTACCCCGGGAAGTGAAGGAGTATCCAAAGATGAATGGGGTTTTGGTTTTTCTGCAGCCATAGTAAATAATTCCGGACAGTGGTTTTATGGATTGTTGTTTACCCAATCCTGGAGATCCGTAGACCCCCGTACGCTGCAACCATCAGATGATCCTAATGCCACAGGGCCAATTGACAGTAATGCAAATCCCCTGGGAATTTCACCCTTTTTAAATTACCGGTTCGGCAGTTCTGGTTTTTACCTTGGCACCGCAGATATAGTGGCAACTTATGATTGGAATACCAAAGGATTTTATTTGCCATTAGGATTAAGATTTGGAAAAGTATGGGTCTTAGAGAAAGGATCTATAAACGCTTATGTGGAATACAGGACCAGCGCTATTTACAAAAGCTGGCAGGGACCGGCAGTTAAAAACTCTTTTCGGGTGAATTTCACCTATACAATGCCGGTGGGTGGAGGCAAAAAATGAAAAATCAATAATTAGGCCTGGCCATAGATAAAAATAAAACTAACTGGAACAAAAAAGTCCTAACTTACTCTTAAAACAAAGATGAATATAAAAGCCAAAATAACTGTTTTACTGTCTTTAATGTTATTCCTGCAGAGCCAGGTTTTTGCACAGGTCGAAACCGAAGCCGATGCAGAACATTTAGAAGAGCAGGAATCGGAAAGCAATAAACCTTTCTATAGATTAGGTTCTCAGCGTACCTGGCCATTTTTTAGTTTTTTAAATGACCCTGGTGACGACGCCAGTACCTTAGGAATAGAATTTGAGAGTTACCTCAATATAGGAAAATATGAAGTAAAAAACATCTCCTATTTTGAAGTGAATCAGTACCCCAGGGTAATTCCGGGGCAACCAATCGGTAATCCAGCCGGTACAACTGATGAAATTGTTCCTGCAGATGGGATTAATGATTTACTAATGGGGTTTTGGTTTGCCAGGAAAGGGAAGCATCATGGGAAGCACCATTTTACCGGTGGTTTCGCTGCAATGTTTCCAACAGCGTCTGATGAATCACTGGGAAGTGACAAGTTTTCTCTTGGACCAAGTTTTGATTATGAATTTGAGAGTGGACGCTGGTTTGCTGGTGCAATTGCCCTGCAGGTTTGGTCTGTGGCAGGGCCATCAGATGTAAAGGCAGTAAACATGTTAATGATTAAACCCTTTGTAGTATTTAATGTGGTGGAACGTTTTGACCTTATATATATACCCTATGGTATTTCGGTGTATTGGAACAAACCAGCGGGCGAAAAAGTCTACTTGCCATTGGGCGGTGGAGGCCAATATCAAATACCGCTTGGAAAAAAAACAACATTGAATCTTGGTCTACAGTTTTTTGAGAACGTCATTAGACCTACCAAAGGAACTGTTTATGATTTGCGTTTCTTGGTAGAATTTGTTCTGTAAATACGAGTACCGCTATTAGAAAAAATCATTTTTATGTAACTTAGAAAACAAATAAACCATACATAATGAGCACTCAACCAAATGATCCCGATAAATTTTACCTAAGAAGGTTAAGCACATTTATTGATGTTGTCTACGCCCTGGTGTTTTTCAATATGTTAACCACATATCTCCCATTTGTAGAGGATATGGAGTGGACTCATAAACCTTTGGGACTTTTAAGCCATTTGATAGATAATAAGAACGAACTGCTTAGAATTTTTATTGGTGGTGGGCTGGCGCTTATGTATTGGAACCAAAACAATGGCTTTTTCAAGAATTTGGTGAAGACGAATACGACACATGCAGCCCTCTCATTAATCCAGTTATTCCTGGTTTGCATGTTTGTATATTTTGCCATTGCAGATCCGGGTTTGGAAAGTATATCATCTCCGGCCCTTCAGGCAGGCTGCTTGGCTCTTGCAGGATTTACAAGCGTAGGGGCCTGGGTATATGCCTCAAAACACAATTTAATAAGGGAGGAAATGAAAGAAGAGGAGATAAAAGCGCTGACGAAAAGCAACCTGATGGAGCCACTTACCGCGGTTGTTAATATTGGTCTCGCTTTTGTAGGCCCTTTGGCATGGACTTTGGCGTGGTTTGTTCTTCCTCCCGTTTTTATATGGTTATTAAAACCAAAAAATAAAAAGTAAAAGAATAATCAATAGAAAACAGTCTGATATAGGTGCTTAAAACATAGAAAGAAACTGGAAAACTAATAGCGAGATGCTCGAAAATATAGCTAATGCAATCAAGGACAAAGACAAATCGGCAGTATTGCTGCTGTTGACCTGTTTTACTTTTGTTTTTATTATGCCGGTTTTTGAGTTTCCTTCCAACATGTTTTCCATAATCCTTTTTTCACTAATCCTTTTTTTAGCATCTTACCCTATCTCCAGAAAAGTCGTGTTTATCGGATTTGTTGCCATCCTGATTGAACTGGCAACCCGGGCAACTGACTTAATATATCTACATTCTTTAGCCGAATTAACGACAAATCTTTTTATAATTTTTCTGGTGGGTTCTGTTGTTAGGCATATGATGAATCAAAAAAACGTCACAATTTATACTTTGGTGAATGCCTTAAACGGATATTTATTACTCGGAATAATGTTTATGAGCCTGGTAGCTTTTTGTGATCTTTACATTCCGGGCTCATTCAATGCCAGCGGTAAAACTGATATGGAATTAGTTTATTATACTCTTATAACTTTAACCACCGCCGGATACGGAGATATTACACCACAACTCCCATTGGCCCAGTCCTTGTCCATGCTGATAGCCGTTATGGGGCAATTCTACGTGGCGGTCGTAGTTGCCATTTTGGTAGGGAAATATGCCAGTAAAAACTAGTTTAATATAAATCTATTTGATGTATCTTGGTGTTCTTTTTGAACAATAAAATATTAAAGAATATGAATAAATCTGCTACAAAGTTTCCATTTATAATAAGTCTGGCCGCCTTTATCATTGTAATTGCAGGCTTAATTTATGGGGCTTCATTAATCACCCCAGTTTTGATGGCATTATTTATTTCTATTATTTGTACACGGCCCATTACATATCTAAAAAGGAAGAGGGTACCACAGGGCCTGGCTGTTTTTATTGTGTTTGTGATACTTATTGCAATCTTCATTGGATTTGGAGAATTAATAGGAAGTTCCCTGTCTTCTTTTTCCGAAAATGCCGG
>CAZHWD010000202.1:0-1831 GCA_964536335.1 uncultured Eudoraea sp.
TTTGCGGAAACACCATCCAAATCAGCAGGAAGTGGATCTTGAGTCGATTCCTGACTACAGGAAAATGCGAATAAAATTAAAAGCGTAAATAAGAATTTAATAATTGTTTTCATAATAATTATATTAAGATTGTTGAAAAAATCAGGGGGAGGTCATGAAACTCTAATAGTCTCAGGTATATGTTCCTTCTTGATGAAGGATCATAGGTTCATAACTGCAGGTAATCCTAAAGGTGGTCTAATTCGGGGAGCAATGCATAATAGGTATGTTGCAAGTACTATAGTACTTCCTGGGTTTTAATGCAACATAATTGTAATCCTATAACTCCTGTTGCAAGAAGGCAGTTTACCTTGCTTCAATTTGGGATTTTGAAAAACTTGAGAGTTAAGTTTTGAAAAAACTTCTTTTTTGACCGAGGATTACTTTAATTTGGAAAAACCTATTTTGTCATAAAGGACCTTGTAACGAGGATCATTTCTAAGCGGAATTAATAAGGGTTCCTCACGGAACCAGGTAAGTTCAACTTCATGCCGGTCATAAGACCTTTGAAGCCAAATAAACGCTTTATCATAATCCTGGAGTGTACAGTAATAAAGCGCAATAAACCATGCCGGGCTGCCCGAGGTTTCGTTTTCATAGCTTTTTTGTAATTCCCTTACATTGCTTAGAACACCTTCATAGTTACCATTCATATGGTCATGCACCGCATTGAGCCAAAATAGTAAAGGAGGGCGATCGGAGAAATTAGCCATTAATCTTTTCAATTGATCCTCGAAGGGCTTATAATTTTCCAGATAATAATGCAATTTGGTTGATTCCCTTAAATAAAACCAATCATCACTGTACAAGGGATCACTATTTTTCAATAGGTCCACAGCTTCATCCCTTTTACCCTCTAACATTAATGCCTGACCCTTAAAAGTATAAAAAACACCCACTGTTGGATCCAATGCAATATTCTTGTCCATAGCGGTTAGGACCTCTTCATATCTTCCAGTTTTATTCGCAAAGTCGGCATCAATGGCCGGAGTCCTGTCGTAGGCAAAATTTTCAAGCCTTTTTTGATAATATGTATCCACCAATTCAAAATTCCAATCGAAGTAAAAATACCCCGCATATAGTTCGGCTTTAATTTTTTCATTAGAAGGATCTAACTGACTTGCCATTTGTAATAAACCCCTTGCATTTATCCAAGCTTCCCCCTCATTGAATATACCCCAAACAAGACCGCCAATAATATAGGTGTCAGCAAGACCAACATAGGGATCAATATAAGTTGAATCTAATTCGATTGCTTTTTTATACAATGGTATTGCGTTTTGGATAGATATTCTATTGAACTTATGTTTTTGAGATTGTGCCAATAGATAGTTTGTATAGGCTTTTTTATTTTTTGTAGGTATTTTTTGTATAGCCTCAAACTCACTATCCGAAATCTGAACGTCCATATGTATTGCAACATTTTCTGCTACCTCTGTCTGGATCTTAAAAATATCATTGCTGTTCCAATCTCCGGTATATTCATCTGCCCAAAAATGATTATCCGCAGGGCCATCAATCAATTGGAGGCTTACTTTTATTTTATCCCCGGATTTTTGAAAACTACCTTCCAAAATATGGGTAACCCCAAGTTCACTGGCAATCTCCGGCATACTTTTACCTGACTCCTTGTATGGCAATATGGATGTTCTGGAGCTTACTTTGGTAAAGGATTTGATTTTGGTAAGCCTTGAGATAACCTCATCAGTCATACCGTCGCAAAATGGATCCATTTCAGGATCGCCACTATAGTTTTTAAACGGAAGAACTGCAATGGATTTATCTGCACTTG
>CAZHWD010000203.1:0-4180 GCA_964536335.1 uncultured Eudoraea sp.
TAATACAAGTGGTTTTGACAAAGTTCAAAATTCAGTTTTGTTTGATTCAAATAAGTTTCAAAACATCAGAAAGCTCATTCGTACTTATCAGAAATCAATCGATGATGTCAATTTTGTTGAAGCGAAACAAAATGCTTCTAGCGAGCTAATGGAATCTGAGTTATTGCGTAATGGATTTTACGACAATATCTGGGCTGATATTCGCGCCTATTACGAACCCGAATTATTTGAGCCAAAAATTGAGATGACGAATTTCTTAAAAGAGATTAATAAGTATGGGCAAGTGAAAGCTATTTTTATGCGCAATGAATGGGTTACACCATTCATAATAGATGATTATGAATTAATAATTGACATAGGAGAAGATTTAAAGCTTGAAATTGAGAGATATCTGAATTTGTAATTATTAGTTAATTTATTACTCTCATTTAATATCGCACATAATATGTTAAAATTCTTCAGAAAAATCCGCAAGAAACTCGCAGACGATAACCCGCCTAGTTGGCGGGCAGGCAAGCCTTTAAAATACATGAGGTATGCTATTGGTGAGATACTTTTGGTGGTTGTGGGGATATTGATAGCCCTTTCCATTAATAATTGGAACGAGAATCGTAAAACAGAGGTCAAAATTGAAAACTCCTTAATTGCATTGAGAAATGACCTTGTCCAAGACACCATCTTGATTAAAAGAAGGCTTCCTTTTATTAATGAACATTATGATTTGAATGAGTCTTTGAGAGCCAGAGTGGCAAAACCTAATGCGACTGTTGATACACTAATTCAAATAATGCGTTATGAATTTAATCCGAACTGGATTGTTCAAATTCCGTACAATACAAACACCTACAATAGTCTAAATCAAACAGGATTAGTAGAAAACCTATCCGACTCCTTAAAAGCTACCATAAAGAATTTTTATAATACGAAAATATCTCTTATGGATAGAGTGGAAAAAACCACGAATGACTATCAGGGGAAAGTAACATCTTATGTAAACACTTATACTTTTGGTGTGACGAAAATACACGACCAAGGTGCATTGATTGATTCTCTAGTTTGGAAAAATATTGATTATGGTCATCTTGCGGCCACCTTCCAGGGTATAAGTAATTTTAAAAGAATTCTATTTACTGAAACTAAAGTAGAGCTCGAATTTTCAATTGAGAGTTCTCGAGATTTAATAGCGCAAATAGATAACTACCTAAACGAAATCTATAATTGATTGAAAAACCGTACTTTAAAAAAACCAAAATCGTTAAAATGAGTAGTAGAAGAAAATTTATTAAAAATGTAAGTGCAGCCTCCCTTGCCACAGCAGTTCCTTTGGGCCAGGTGTCGGCCAAAAACCCAATTAAAGATAGAGAAGTAGTGAATGTTGGCCTCATTGGTGTTAGAGGGATGGGATGGGCAGACCTCAGTTCTTTTCTTAAAAACAAGGGAACAGCATGTATTGCACTTTGCGATGTGGACAGCGATTTGTTGGAAAAACGCGCAAAGGAAATAGAAACAAAAACAGGTCAACGCCCAAAAACTTTTAATGACCATCGTAAATTTTTAAAAATTAAAGAAATGGATGCCGTTTTTGTTGGCACTCCAGACCATTGGCACTGTATTCAGATGATCGATGCCTGTGCGGCAGGAAAAGATGTATATGTAGAGAAACCAATAGCCAATAGTATTCACGAGGCAGATTTGATGGTAAAAGCAGTACGCAAGTACAATAGGGTAGTGCAGGTAGGCCAATGGCAAAGAAGCGACCCCCATTGGCATTCGGCCTTTGAATATTTGGATTCCGGTGCCCTGGGCAAGATACGGCAGGTTAAAGCCTGGGCAGATGTAAATTACGGTCGCGGATTTGATGTGGTAGCGGATGCTGAACCTCCCCATGGTGTGGACTACAACAGATGGCTGGGGCCGGCACCAGAAAGACCTTTTAATAAAAATAGATTTCATAGTACTTTTAGGTATTTCTGGGATTATGCGGGGGGCCTTATGACCGACTGGGGAGTGCATATGCTGGATATGGTTTTACTTGGTATGAATGCCACTGCGCCTAAATCTGTAGTAGCCATTGGCGGTAAAATTGCATTTCCCAACAATGCAGCAGAAACTCCGGACACGCTGACGACAGTTTATGATTTTGGGAATTTCAGCCTTATTTGGGAACAATTTATGGGCATGGGCACATCGCCGTATTTAGAAGAATCTGGTGAACCTGGAGTGGCTTTTATTGGCGAGAACGGTATTTTGGCCATCAACAGGGCAAGCTGGAAAGTGCTACCCCTTCAGCATGATGGTAAATACTTAACAGAAGTATTACCACCCCGAAAAAGTCGTGTCAGCGGCCTGGATGCCCACACGGCTAATTTCTTGGAATGCATCAAAAATCGAAAAGATCCCAATTGTACTATTGAAATGGGAAGAAATGCCGCCCTGGTAGCCCATTTAGGGAATATCGCCTACCGAACTGGTAAAAAGCTGCAATGGAACGATGTGGGAGGCATAGTCTCTAATGCATCTGAAGCCAATGCTTACATAAAACCAAATTATCGGTCGCCATGGCAATTGTGGGAGGGGTAGGTGTTTTTGTGGCAACCAGGATAGAACCGCACTAACACTTTATTAGATAATTCCTTACCTTAGGAAGAACAACCAACCTCTTCCTTTCTATGATTAATTTCTTTAGAAAAATCCGCAAAAAACTAGCAGACGATAACAAGCCTCTAAAATACATGAGGTATGCTATTGGTGAGATTCTACTTGTGGTTATTGGGATATTAATAGCACTCTCCATTAATAATTGGAATCAAAACAGAATCGCACAGCAGGAAGAAAAGAAATGGTACGGTAAAATAATAGGGGACCTGAATATAGCACTTGAAAATGTAAAGACCGAATATGAAAGATTTAATGGTTACCAGGTCATTCACAGGCATATCTATAATGAAACAAAAGGCAGGGCCACGTATGATCCTGAAATTAAATACCAGGCCATACGCTGGAATCCCGCATATGTCCCAGTCATCTCTGAAAATCACGGAAGTAATGTGTCCAAAATAATCAATGAGCGGGTAAGAGATGCGCTGAATGCGTATTTGAAAGAAGAAAAAGCAGCCATTAAGGCCTTTGGCGATTTTAACCGGATCAAACTGGAAATGGTACGTCCCTTTGTGGACAAGTACGGCTTTATGGATTCTGAAATTGTTTTTAATGAAGTGCAATCGAATTGGAAAAATGTACAAAAGAAAGAGGTGAACATTATCAGCCACGACAAATTAAAGGCCCAATATGGCTCAGAAGAACTTAATCAAATACTCTCCACCCTTTGGATTCAATGTGGCTATGTAATCTACCGGCTTGAAGTACAGGAAGAACAGATTGATAAACTAAAAGCGATATTAGAAGCGGAATTGATCAAATCATAAAACCAACGAATCATGATTTTGTGAAAATTATTGGTGTTGTACCTCTATTAGGTATGTTAGATAATTCTGTATCTTAGAAAGAGTAACCAACCACTACTTTCTCATGATCAACTTCTTCCATTATCGAAACAGAATCACGCCAGGGCGTGATCAAATGTCCAGTGGACATTTGGTAGAGATAGCCGCTTGCGGTCGTCTTGAAAATATAATTAAAAACCATGATTAATTTTTTTAGACGAATCCGCAAGAAACTAGCAGACGATAACCCGCCTAGTTGGCGGGCAGGCAAGCCATTAAAATACATGAGGTATGCTGTTGGGGAGATTGTTTTGGTAGTAGTGGGGATATTGATTGCTTTAAGTATTAATAATTGGAATGAGGATCGTAAGACGACTAACACTGAGATTGAATATCTTAAACGTCTCCGATCAGATCTTGTAAATGATACCATCTACTATCATCGTCGAATAAAATATGTCGATAAAGTAATTGCGGATCATAAGAAAGCCATCAAAACCTCTCACACTGAAATTGCAAGCTCTCAGGATTTTTTTCAATCGTTTAATTATCTTGAATTTTCATCTGAGTTTCTTAGCATTAGAGACAATACATATAATGAAATGCATAATTCAGGTCAAATTAATATTATCAAAAACGATAAGATCAAAACAAAAATATTGGAATTTTATCGACAAGTAGATTTGGTTAAAACGCATTTTGACGAAATTAATTATACTTCCATTGAGTTTCAAAAT
>CAZHWD010000204.1:0-5173 GCA_964536335.1 uncultured Eudoraea sp.
CATCAACTCCTAATTTATCAACGATGATAGCTTTTACTCTTGATGCAATGTCTGACATAATAATTTTGGTTTTAAAAATTTAAATCGTTGGCAAAAATAAAAAACTTATGGTGTAATAACACTATTTGACGTAAAAATGTATCGTAATTTAAGAAATTTAAACTCAAGAATATTAGTTTAGCTACTAATTTTCTGCCCGCGAAATTCCTAAAATCAATATAATGTTTGATTTTTTCTGTTCAATAGATCGCTTATTTCGGGCAACCGTTCATCATATCTGTAATAAACTTAGGACTTAATTTCAAAAAGAATAATTTTGTCTAAATGAAACGAATAGTTCTTTTTGCTTCGGGCTCGGGCACAAATGTTGAAAACATAATCCAATATTTTTCAGACAATAAACAAGTTGAAATAGTTGCTGTCCTGACTAATAGGAAAGACGCCAAAGTATTTGAAAGGTGCGCGCGACTTAAGATTAGTGCTTTATATTTTAACCGGCACGCCTTTATGGAATCTGACTTAATTACAGATTTTTTAAATAATCTCAATCTCGACTTAATTGTCCTCGCTGGTTTCCTATGGCGAATCCCAAAAAGGTTAATTGATTATTTTCCGGATAGAATTATAAATATTCATCCTGCATTACTGCCTAAGTATGGAGGAAAAGGAATGTATGGAATGAAGGTACACGAGGCTGTAAAGGAGAATTTAGAACCAGAAACAGGAATTACAATTCATTATGTTAATGAGCATTATGACGAAGGAGCTATTATCATGCAGGTAAAAACTCATGTAGACCCCAGGGATACCCCAGAAATTATAGCTCAAAAAGTGCATGAACTGGAATATGAGCATTTTCCAAGGGTAATTGAAGAACTGTTATTTCAAGAATAATGGCAAAAAAGAATAAATATTATGTGGTCTGGAAAGGCAAAAGACCGGGTATTTATGAAAGCTGGGATGATTGCAAAGCCGCAATATCCGGTGCTAAAGGAGCCCAATATATGTCATTTCCCGATTTTGAAATAGCTAAAATAGCCTATAACAGCAATTACGATGCATATAAAGGTAAAAAGAAAAACAGTCCTCAGCTTTCTCCACAGGATCTTCTTAAAATAGGCGAGCCAAATTACCATTCTATTTCTGTGGATGCAGCATCTAGTGGAAATCCCGGAATAATGGAATACCAAGGGGTGGATACTAAAACTGGGAAAAGATTGTTTAAACAAGGACCCTTCAAAGAAGGCACTAATAATATAGGTGAGTTTCTTGCGATAGTTCACGGACTGGCCTTTTTAAAGCAGAAAAATAGCGATCGTGTTATTTATACAGATTCAAGGACTGCTATAAGCTGGGTTAGGAAAAAAAGCTGTAATACCAAGCTTTTGGAGAGCAAAAAAAACAAAGCCTTATTCAATCTTATTCGAAGGGCGATTGAATGGTTAAAAAACAATTCATATAACACCCCGATAGTCAAATGGGAAACAAAGGCATGGGGAGAAATTCCGGCAGATTTTGGCCGAAAATAAATATGAAATTTTTTAGATTTTAATTACGATTATTTGGACTTTCAAAAGCGTATATTTGCAGCGTATTTTAAAAATTATCCATGGGAAAACTTTTAATTGTTGGTACGGTTGCCTTTGATGCTATCGAAACCCCATTTGGGAAAACCGACAAAATTCTGGGAGGAGCTGCCACATTTATTGGCCTGGCGGCTTCGCAATTTGATGTAGACGCAGCCATTGTCTCTGTAGTGGGCGATGATTTGCCCGATGAATATCTGCGATTTCTGGCAGATAAAAATATTGATATTTCGGCTATAGAAATTGTAAAAGGGGGTAAGACCTTTTTTTGGAGTGGTAAATATCGTAACGATCTCAACACCAGGGATACCCTTAGTACAGAACTAAATGTTCTGGCAGATTTTAATCCAGTTGTGCCTGACAATTATAAAAATGCGGATGTGATTATGTTGGGTAATTTACATCCCAGCATTCAAATGAGCGTTATTAATCAAATGGAACAAAGACCAAAGTTAATTGTTCTTGATACTATGAATTATTGGATGAATCATACTTCGAAAGAATTATATGAAGTCATAAAACATACAGATATAATTACCATAAACGATGAAGAAGCAAGACAACTAACTAATGAATATTCTTTAGTAAAAGCTGCAACTCAAATTCATGCCATGGGACCAAAATATGTAGTCATAAAGAAAGGTGAGAATGGTGCTTTACTTTTCTTTAATGACAATATATTCTTTGCACCAGCCCTTCCTTTGAAAGAAGTTTTTGATCCTACCGGCGCGGGTGATACTTTTGCAGGAGGTTTTGTAGGTTATCTGTCAGAGACAGAAAACGTATCATTCAACAATTTAAAGAATGCTGTTATCCATGGATCTAATCTGGCTTCTTTTTGTGTTGAACGTTTTGGAACGGAACGAATGGCCAATTTAAAGAAAGAGGAGGTGGAGAGAAGGTTACATCAATTCAGGGAATTGACACAATTTGATATTCAATTACAATAATAAAACACGCCTCGGACTAACGGGGCTTTTTTAATTCATTTGAATAATGAGTGATGCCATTAAACACGAATGTGGAATATCCTTAATACGGCTACTAAAGCCCTTGGATTATTATAAGGAAAAGTACGGCAGTATTTTTTATGGTGTAAATAAGATGTATTTAATGATGGAAAAACAGCATAACCGTGGTCAGGACGGCGCGGGTTTTGCCAGTATTAAATTAGACATGGCTGCTGGGGAGCGTTACATGAGCAGAGTACGTTCTGTGGAATCACAACCAATACAAGATATTTTTGCGCAGATTAATGACCGTATTAATAGCGCACTAAAAGAAAATCCTGAATATATAGACAATACAGTGTTGCAAAAAAGGAATATCCCATATATAGGTGAGGTACTCCTTGGGCACGTCAGATATGGCACATTTGGAAAGAATAGTATTGAAAGTGTACATCCTTTCCTTAGACAAAATAACTGGATGCACAGAAATCTAATTGTAGCTGGTAATTTTAATATGACCAATGTTGATGAGCTCTTTGATAATTTGATTCAACTGGGGCAGCACCCCAAAGAAATGGCAGATACAGTTACGGTAATGGAAAAAATAGGCCATTTTCTTGATGATGCTGTGGCAAAACTATACAGACAAATAAAGAAGGAAGGCTACAATAAGATGGAGGCCTCTCCTTTGATTGCCGAAAGATTAAAAGTTTCCAAAATTCTTAAAAAAGCTGCAAAGAATTGGGATGGCGGATATACTATGGCAGGGATGTTTGGGCATGGAGATGCCTTTGTACTAAGAGATCCCTCAGGAATTAGACCTGCCTATTACTATAAAAACGATGAGGTAGTAGTAGTAGCCTCGGAAAGAGCAGCAATACAAACGGTTTTTGATGTAGTATATAAGGATGTCAAAGAACTCGACCCTGGTAATGCACTAATCATCAAGAAAAACGGAGCCGTAAACGCCACTGAAATATTAGAGCCAAAGGAAAGAAAAGCATGTTCTTTTGAAAGAATATATTTTTCAAGGGGTAGTGATAAAGAGATATATCAGGAGCGTAAAGAATTGGGCAAGTTGATTTTTCCACAAATATTGTCTGCTATAAACGAGGATATAAAAAATACCGTTTTTTCATATATCCCTAATACCGCAGAGACCTCCTATTTAGGAATGATCAAAGAAGCGCAGAATTACCTGAATAAGAAAAAAGAAGAACAGATACTAAAATTAGGGTCTAATATTACCAGAGAGGATTTAAATAAAATTTTAGATGTTCGTCCCAGGATTGAAAAAGTAGCCATAAAGGATGCCAAACTAAGGACCTTTATTACCCAGGATAGCAGCAGGGACGATCTGGTTGCACACGTATATGATATTTCTTATGGCTCCGTAAACAAAAATGACAATCTTGTTATTATTGATGATAGTATTGTTAGGGGTACTACCTTAAAGAAAAGTATTTTACGAATTTTAGACAGGTTATCACCAAAGAAAATAATTGTTGTTTCTTCAGCACCGCAAATTCGCTACCCTGATTGTTATGGTATTGATATGGCAAAACTAGAAAATTTTATTGCTTTTAAGGCTACTCTTGAGCTGCATAAGGAGCATAATTCATTGAGCCAAGTAGATGAAATATATCACAAATGTATTCAACAAATTCAAACTGCCGATAAGGATATTATTAATTATGTAAAAGATTTTTATCAACCTTTTAGTGCAGATCAGATATCTAAAAAAATTGGCGAACTTCTAAGTCCGGCAGACATTAAAGCTGAAGTGCAAATAATTTATCAAACAATCGAAAGTTTACATCAGGCATGCCCTAAAAATCTTGGGGACTGGTATTTTACAGGAAATTACCCTACCCCCGGTGGAAACAAGGTTGTAAATAGGGCCTTTATAAACTTTTATGAGGGTAAAAATGAAAGAGCATATTAACATTTTTATCGATGAATTACATAATTTTGTGCATTTCATCGATAATTTGTGCTATTTATCGGCTTTTTAGTCACAACGAATTAAAGGCGATTACTTTAGACTTGCCATAGCATAAGTAGGTTAAGTTCATGGTAAGATTTGGGGCAAAAAAGGTGGAGACTTCTCCACCTTTTTTATTTAACCTCAAATCTTAGTTTTATTTACCTCACAATTAATACGACTTTTCTTTACCTATAATAGTACAATAGCTAGTCTAAGGTATTTCAACCAATTAAAAAGAAGTTTAACCAAAATTTTAATGGCCTCTAATGTATTAGCATACATTTGAAGAACCATAGCATAAGTAGGTTAAGTTCATGGTAAGATTTGGGGAAAAAGGCAGGTGCAAACCTGCCTTTTTATTTTAGATGCTCGCTCCTAATATTACCTTTTACATATAATTCTTTTTTCCTACTCTTCTAATAAAATGCCGGTTAACGCATTTCAACCCATTAAATAGGCGTTTATCCAAAACCTTTTTTCGCAGCCACTCATTCACTTACATTTGAAGAACCATAGCATAAGTAGGTTAAGTTCATGGTAAGATTTGGGGAAAAAGGCAGGTGCAAACCTGCCTTTTTTATTTCTGATTATCAGTAAATTATAACTTTTATAGTCAATATTTTTCTTCCTAATTCAGCTTATAGCGATAC
>CAZHWD010000205.1:0-16606 GCA_964536335.1 uncultured Eudoraea sp.
GGCTGATGTTTCTGCTAAGAAGTATTAACCGATTAAAGCTTCAATCTAAAGAAATACTATTTAGCTTAATAACCCCCAAAGGCCTATAAGAAAGCCAAGGGCTATTAATGCCAATAATACCTCTAAGCTAATATTCAATACTGAAAGAATAGTATTTAAAATGGGGTGTTTGTTTGAATTAGATTCCATAGCAACTGTTTTTAAATTCATATTTTTAGTAGTAATAAGATACGATTTTGTGTGGTGACTGTCTGCCTAATTGTTGTGAAAGCGCCAAAAGTTGTGGTTTAGTCGTGTTTTAGGTGCATTTTATCGATGATTTAACATTTGTCATAAGCTCTCCAGAGATCTTATTCGATGTAAGGATATCCTTACATTTTAATTCGATTTTAATCTTTATCTTGAATATTCTAGAAAGAGATCTAACTACAAGGGGATTAACTAACTAACTAAAAAATCATAGATGAAAGCAATCAATCGACATTTATTAGGAATAGCTTTTTTATTTATTTGTTTAGGAACTAATCTATATAGCCAGGGCGCGACTCATGTAATAATATTAACGGTGGATACTGGAGAATTAAATCAGGATGACCCTGCCGCTGCCTGTACTTTTGGTGTGGCTGATGAAGACGTTACAGTTGTCGAGGTCAGTGAACCGGCTAAGGATTTTACAATTCTGGTTAAACCCGAAGACTTTGTGGAATGGGAAGGTATTACCACAGCTGGAGAAGCGGTTGATATTGAAATGATAAAATTTAAATCTGGGGGCAACAGCAAGAACATATTTGCCAAGTCCAGAAAAAGGGGTGAAAGGAATAATGGAGATAAAAAGAAGGTAAAGGATAAAGTTAAGAGTAATGCTGCAAACAAGGAGTATATCTATGTTATTCAGTTTATGGCAGATGGGGAAATGTACCAGTTTGACCCAAAAATTAAGGTTGAATAATAATATGGATAAACAAGTAAGCCTTTGCGGCCTAAAATTGTATACCTTTCAGATAAAGAAAAACCCGGGCTAAGCCGGGTTTTCTTTTTGGGCGAATGCAGTTAATTATATATATAGTATATTTCTGATGTTAATCTCATTAAATAAAAAGGATAAGTATTGAATATCCTCTTTTTTTGTTTGATAGTTGTAATTGGAGTTAATGAAACTGAATAAAACTAGCTGGACTGTTTTTGTTTTGGCCATAGCCGTGGTTACACATGGCTTGTATGCTCAGGCGGCACATGAAATAACCCTTAACGTGGATACAAAGAATCCAAACCCTGGAAAGGCTTGTTTCTTTAAGGTAGGCAAGAGTACTACCGTGTTAAATAACAGTTCTCCGGAGTCCTTTACTATATTCGCCCAGGTTGGTGATAATATTGTATGGAAGGGGGTGTCAACTACAGAGCCAAATATTCCGGTGAAGATAACCGCTATTAAATATATTAGTGGCCCCAGAATTTTTAGTTCAGATACAATAAAGGGGGAAAAGCTTGTACAGGCTACGGTAATACGCGGAGGTAAAACCCCTTATAAATATCGGATTCAATTTAGTGTGGGTTCCAGCCCCGGGATATATACCATTGATCCAAAGATCCAAATTGGAGAATAGAAAAGGTTATTAAAAAACCCAATTCTTATTTTATGAAGCCTTACGTTAAATATACAATTACGTCGGTTATCAAAGCAATTTATTTGTTTAGTTTCATGGCCTTAGCCAGTTCTCCTTGTTTTGGGCAAAATCGCAATGTATCTGATAGCCTGATAAAAATTTATGAGTCCGGAAACTATGATAGCGAAGAACGACTAGATTTATTAGATAAAATAGCACAAAATACACCTGATCCAGATGAATCACTAAAATACAGTGATCAGCTTTTAACAGAAGCTATAGCGGTAGATTCTAGCCGGTATGTTTACAGAGGATATAGACATCGAGGAAATGCCCTGGAAGCAAAGGGCGATTTGAGTATGGCACTGGAAAACTATTTCAAAGCGTTAGACATCAGCAATGAACGTAGAGATAAGAAAGAAACGGGACAATTGTATACGTCTATCGCCGCCGTGTATTCCGGAATGGGGAATAGACAAAATGTTTTGCAATATTATACCAATGCCATTGAAATTTTGGAAAGTCTGGATGATAAAATTCAATATGCAATCGCATTGGAAAACCTGGGAGACTCTTATTTGGTATGGGGGGAACCAGATTCAGCCCTGGTTTTATTTAATAAGTCGGGCCCCATCTTTAAAGCCCAAAACAGAAGACCTTATTTGGCCTATAATCTGGGAAATAAAGGATTGGCCTTTGCTCAAAAAGGACAGGAAATCCGGGCAGAAGAAAATATCAGTGAAGCAATCGCCATCCTGGAAGAATTAGGAGACTACAGGCCTATTACGGTTTATCTTACCTCTTTGTCCGATATTTATGCTGATAAGAACGATTGGGATGCTGCTTTTACTTACTCCCTGCGTTCTTTAAATCTGGCCAAACAATATGGATTGAAAGCAGAAATGGGCAGTGCCTATCTGAAGCTTTCGGAGTTGTACGAAAGGACTGGTTATGCTTCCGCATCCCTGAAATACTATAGAAATTACATTGCTTTCAGAGACAGTGTAAAAAATATCACGGCCGTTCAACAAGCTGCCGATTTTGAAGTTGCTCAAAAACAGATAGAACTGGATTTAGCGAATCAACAGAAACGTACACAAAAAATAGTTGCCATTTCCTCAGGAACTGCCTTATTTCTAATTTTCTTGCTCGCGGTTGGATTGTACAGGCGCAATTTGTACATAAAAAGAACCAAGGCCATTATAGAAAAAGAAAAGGACCGATCCGATAGTCTATTACTTAATATTTTGCCGGAAGAAACGGCCCTGGAATTAAAAGAATCAGGGGTGGTTAAGGCAAATAAATTTGAATCTGTTACGGTCTTGTTTACAGATTTTGAGGCGTTCACGGCGCTTGCAGAAGACGTAAATCCTGAAGTATTGGTTAATAGACTTGGGGTTTACTTTACCGCCTTTGACGACATTATTGAAAAATATGACCTCGAAAAGATCAAAACTATTGGAGACTCCTATATGTGCGCCGGTGGACTGCCCTTTCCTATAAAGGATCATGCCATAAAAATGGTAAAAGCTGCCATTGAGATTTCACAATTCGTAAAAGATGCGAAGTCCGGCGAATCAAAAGATGCACTCTCCTTTGATATGCGGATAGGGATCAATACTGGTCCGGTGGTAGCTGGGGTGGTTGGAAGCAAAAAGTTTTCCTATGATATATGGGGAGATACCGTGAATGTGGCCTCCCGGATGGAAACAAATTCCGAAGCAGGGAAGATCAATATCAGTGAACACACTTTTGAATTGGTAAAAGATGAATTTAACTGTGACTACAGAGGAGAAATTGCAGTAAAGAACCGGGGCAAAATGAAAATGTATTTTGTGAATGGGCCACATAGTTAAGCATCCGGTCTTTAGGTTTAGGTTGGATTTTTTGGTTAGCCCGGAAAATTAAGACTTCCAAAGTCAATATCACACCCAGGGCTTTTCAATAAATGTTACTTATATTCAATAAAGTTACTATAAAAGTAACATATTTGTTATATTTGTCCCATCTATGGAAGTGTCAAAAGAGAAAAAGAGCAAAAGCCATGTGGCGATACTGAGTGCTGCACGCGCCCTTTTCTGGAAATATGGCATCGGCAAAGTAACTGTTGCGGAAATCTGCGAAAAGGCCGAAATAAGCAAAATGACATTTTACCGCAACTTTGAGAATAAAAATCAGGTGGCCCGGAAAGTCCTTGTACAGATTATGGAAAAAGGAGTGTTGGATTACCGAAGGATTATGGACGCCGATTTGCCTTTTAATGAAAAGATTCATCGTCTGGTACAGATGGAACACGATAATAATGAAAACCTGAGTGAGGAATTCTTGCACGATATTTATGGCGCAACTGAAACCGGGTTGAAAAATACCCTGGAGGAATGGCAAAAAACTATGATGCAAGCCTTACATGAAGACCTTAACGAAGCCCAAAAAAAAGGGGAGATCCGAAAAGACCTTAAAATTGATTTCGTGATATATATGATAAATAGCCTGAATGAAAAGTTGCTGGACAAACGTCTAACCTCCATGTATGATAGTACACAGGAGCTTGCAGTAGAACTGACTAACTTCATATTTTACGGGGTAATGCCAAAGGATAAAAAATGACCATATTCACGAGAATCGTATGGATTTTAATGCTGTTAGTTGTCCAAACTTATGGGCAAAAAGGCCTGGTGTTCGATGGCCAATTATCAGCTTTTGGTAATTATAGTCCCGATAGTGATCTTGATATTTTAATAGGGGCACGTTATATTCCCAAACTAGATTATGCCATTCCCCTGGATTCCACCAAGACTTTGGATTTTCAGGTAGCTGCCGATATTTACGGAGCCACATCATTTAGCCCATTTTATAAAGAGGAGACAGATGGTTATATAGACCCTTATCGATTATGGGCCCGATATAAAGGCCGTCAGTTTGAAATACGTGCCGGACTACAAAAAATAGATTTTGGGGTGGCTACCCTTTTGCGCGCATTACAATGGTTTAATGAGATAGACCCTCGGGACCCTCTGGGACTTACAGATGGTGTTTATGCGGTTTTGGGCCGATACTATTTTCTGAACAATGCCAATATTTGGGTCTGGGCTCTCTATGGCAACGAAAATGCTCGAGGTTTTGATACGGTAAAGACCTATAAGTATGACCCTGAATTTGGGGGAAGAGTTCAATTTCCAGTGCCCAAAGGGGAATTGGGAATTTCCTACCATCATAGAACCGCAGATACGGAAGGTCTTCCGGGGATTCCCCAGTTTGAAAAAATTCCTGAAAACCGTATCGCTCTTGATGGGAAATGGGACGTAGAAATTGGATTATGGTTCGAGGCTTCTTACATTAAGAAATCAAAAGATGTAGGCGTTCTTACCAATCAGGCCCTTTTGAATCTGGGGGTGGATTATACTTTCGGAATTGGGACAGGCCTTAACGCGATTGTAGAACACCTGATCACCTCCTTTGATACAGACCCTTTTCAATTTACCAACAATACAAATCTTACAGCGCTACAACTTAGCTATCCGATAGGCCTTTTTGATAATCTAACCACTATGGTCTATAAGGACTGGACCCTTAACAATTTTACCTTTTTTATGAGCTATGAACATCAATTTAAAAAACTTACAGGCTATGTGATGGCCTATTATAATCCGGATATACAGCGAGGCATACAGATGAACGATCTGGTCAACGCATTTGCCGGTCCTGGTTTTCAGTTAATGCTGGTCTATAATCATTAAAACAAATTCTCATGGAAGACAAAAAAAATATTATAAACATTGAACATGTAACCAAGCGATTTAAGGTAGGTGAGGGGGAGTTTGAGGCCTTAACCGATATTAACCTTAAATTCAAAACCGGCGAATTTGCTGGGCTGGTTGGTCCCAGCGGTTCAGGAAAGACCACGCTCTTGAACATTATGGGCTCACTAGACAGCCCTACCGAAGGTAAGGCCATTGTCATGGGGAAGAACATCTCAGATCTGTCGCACAAACAGGCAGCCGAATTGCGTAACAGGCATATCGGCTTTATTTTTCAGGTTTATAATTTGTTGCCCGTCTATACTGTTTTTGAGAACGTGGAGTTCGCCCTGATCCTCCAGAATATAGGAAAGGCGGTACGAAAAAAAATGGTTATGGATGCCTTGGAATGGGTAGGCCTGGAGAACATGGCCGATAAAAAACCCGCAAAAATTTCAGGTGGTGAAGGGCAGCGCGTTGCTATTGCCCGTGCCATGGTTAAACGTCCCGAAATCGTACTGGCCGATGAACCTACTGCAAACCTTGATGCCAAAAACGCACATGCAATCATGCAGACCATGAAGCAATTGAACAATGAACTGAATACCACCTTCGTATTCTCTACCCACGATGAAAAAGTCATGGGGTATCTGGAACGTATCGTCCATTTAGAGGATGGGAAAGTGGCGGAGGATGAATATGTGACGGAGACCAAATACCATATTTAGGGCAGATGCCAGAACCAAGAGATAAGAACAAATGAAACTTGCATTACAACTCGCTTATAAAAGCCTGATGGGGTCAGGTCTTCGCACCTGGCTCAACGTAGGGGTGCTTTCATTTGCTTATGTAGTGATCATTCTGTATAACGGGATGATCGACGGTTGGAATCAACAGGCCAAGCGCGATAGCATTGCATGGGAATACGGCAAGGGGCATTTACTGCATGCGGATTATGATCCTTATGACCCATTTACTTTGGAGGATGGTCATGGGGTGTTGCCCAAAGACAAATCCCAAAATCTGACGCCGGTTTTGATAAGACAGGCATCTATTTATCCGCAAGGGCGGATGTTATCTGTTTCTTTAAAAGGAATTGCAACGGAACAAAGCATCATAAAACTACCAACGAATCTCCTTAAAACCAGTATGGCCTCAATTCCCGGAATTGTCGGGGAACGAATGGCAACATCGGCAAATTTAAAGGAAGGCGATCAGGTATTGCTTCGATGGCGCGACAAAAACGGCACTTTTGATGCGGCAGATATTACTATTGCGGGAATTTTTGATACAGATGTACCCACGGTAGATGGTGGACAAATTTGGATCCCAATAGAAAAACTTTGGGAAATGACCGGATATATGGAACATGCCACCATGTTTATAGCCGGGAATGCTTATCAACACGAACTGCAGGACGGCTGGAATTTCCGAAGTCAGGAGGATCTGTTAAAAGAACTCAACGACATCATTGCCATGAAGAAAATAAGTGGCTCAATTATGTATTTCTTGTTGTTGGCCATTGCCCTTTTGGCGATTTTCGACACGCAGGTATTATCCATTTTTAGAAGGCAGAAGGAGATTGGAACCTATATTTCTTTGGGTATGACCCGCTGGCAAGTGGTTTGGCTATTCACCATAGAAGGCAGTATGTACAGTATTCTGGCGACTATTTTGGGTAGTATTTACGGTATTCCGCTGTTCGTCTATTTGGCAGAAAAGGGTATCGGGATGCCCACGGCGTCTCAGGATATGGGCATAGCTGTGGCGGAACGTATTTTCCCAGTATATGGGCTAGGATTAATATTGAGCACGATAGCACTGGTTGTAGTATCAGCTACTGTCGTAAGTTTTATGCCCGCACGCAAAATTGCTAAAATGAATCCTGTAGAAGCCTTAAAGGGGAAGTTACAGTAAAAGGTTGTGTGTTTAGGGGGGCTTAAAAATGTTAATGAACAAAGAAGTTAAGGATAGGGAGTTATGAGTAGATTACATAATAACCAGGGAACATAATAATCAGAATATATATGAAACAAGCAATGCAGTTGGCATTCAAGAATATTATGGGGGCAGGGCTTCGTACCTGGCTTAATGTATTAGTGCTGGCTTTTACCTTTGTGGTCATCATTTTCTACAAGGCTTTTTTGGAAGGCTGGAATCAACAGGCTGAAAAAGATGCTACAGAATGGGAATACGGATACGGACAATTACAGCATGCCGACTACGACCCTTATGACCCCTTTACCTTGTTGGATGGGCATGGGGTTTTGAATAAAAGGAAGCAAAAGGGATTGGCGCCCCTGTTGATCAGACAGGCTTCCATTTATCCCGATGGGCGATTGGTATCCATCCTTCTGAAAGGGATATCGGCAGATCAGGACGTTCTTAAACTTCCCACCAACGTCCTCAAAACAAGCGATGCCGACATTCCAGCCATCATTGGAAAGCGGATGGCGGCTTCTGCACATCTGGGAATTGGGGATCAGGTAATACTTCGGTGGCGTGATCAGAACGGTACCTTTGACGCCTCTGAAGTTACCATAGCCGGCATTTTCGACAGCACGGTACCTAATGTAGACAATGGACAAATATGGGTGGAACTCGATAAATTATGGGAAATGACCGGACTTGACCAGCACGCCAGCCTTTTTATTGCCAGCGAAGGGTACAGGCCTGAAAAAGACCCACCCAACTGGACATTCCTGAATCGAGATGTTCTTCTGAAAGATATTAGGGCAATGATGGAAATTGAAACGATAAGTTCGTATTTCATTTATGGTATCCTTTTGTTCATCGCATTATTGGCAATATTCGATACACAGGTACTTTCTGTTTTCAGAAGGCAAAAGGAAATAGGAACTTTGATTTCTCTGGGAATGACCCGGGCCAAAGTAGCGGGGATCTTCACTTTTGAAGGCAGCATGTACAGTATTCTGGCCATTTTGGTAGGTGGAATTTTAGGCCTGGGCCTGTTTGTGCCCACTGCAATGAACGGCATTAGTATGCCCAAGGGAACAGACGAGATGGGGTTTCCCATGGCAGACATTATTTATCCGGCCTATAGTACACAATTATTTTTGGGAACTGTTTTGATGTTGGTTTCTTTGGCAACGCTTGTGAGTTTTTTACCAGCCAGAAAGATATCCAAAATGGATCCAGTTGACGCATTAAAAGGGAAATTACAATGATACAATTTTTGTTAAAAGGAATTTTAGGAGATAAGAATCGAAGTCTCTTGCCAATTATAATCATAACCATTGGCGTAGCCCTAACTGTATTGCTCAGCGGCTACCTGAAAGGAGCCATGGGGGATATTGTGGATCAGAATGCCCGTTTTGATACAGGGCACGTAAAGGTGATGTCAAAGGCATATGCAGAGAACAAAGATCAATTGCCTAATGACCTGGCACTGTTGGGGGTGGATACATTAATGCAATCATTGCGTGCGCAAATCCCACAAATGAAATGGGTAAAACGAATCCGTTTCGGCGGTTTAATGGATGCCCCGGATGCCTCTGGAGAAACTAAGGGCCAGGGACCTGCGACGGGCATGGCGCTGGAATTATTCTCAGAAAATAGCGGAGAAATTGAACGCCTGAACATCGTCAATTCAATGGTTTCAGGCAAGGTACCTACAAAGGCAGGAGAAGCTTTGATAGGCCATGATTTTGCACAAAAGTTAGATCTAAAAGTCGGAGATGAGATTACCTATATCGGCTCTACAATGAACGGTGCCATGTCTTTCGAAAACTTTACGGTTACCGGCACTGTCCGTTTCGGTACAGCGGCAATGGACAAAGGCGCCATCATTATCGATATTGGTGATGCCCAACGGATGATGGATATGGAAAACGGTGCAGGAGAAATTCTGGGGTTTCTGAACGATGAGGTCTATGATGATGGAAAGGCAAACCGGATTAGCAATACATTTAATTTAAAATACGCGAACAGCACGGATGAATACGCCCCTGTAATGCAACCCTTAAAGGCACAGAACAATTTGGCGGGCTATCTGGATTATGTGGATGTTTTTTCCGTACTTTTTGTGGGCATCTTTGTCTTCGCTATGTCTATAGTACTATGGAACACTGGCCTTTTGGGCGGATTGCGAAGGTATCAGGAATTTGGCATAAGGCTGGCCCTGGGCGAATCAAAAGGCCATATATACCGCAGCTTGTTTTATGAAGCTGTACTAATTGGCATCATTGGATCTGTAATAGGCTCTGCGATTGGGGTGGGGGCAACCTATTATTTACAGGTCGTAGGTATAGACATCGGCGAGTACTTAAGCAACTCCACTATGATGATGCCCTCAATCATCCGGGCCAAGGTTACACCATCCTTATTCTATATCGGTTTCATTCCGGGCCTGTTCGCAATGGTCTTAGGAACCCTGCTGTCGGGAATTGGAATTTACAAGCGAGAGACAGCTACATTGTTCAAGGAAATGGAGGTATAGTTTTTGTACGGTTAAAAAATAGATTTAATATAAAATATGTTTTCATGAATAAAATGATTTATTTTTTCTTGGCACCAGCTATAATTCTGGCACAGGAAAAGGCCCCGAGCCCTGAGAGTATCCTCCAAAAAGTGGACGACAATATGATTGCGAAAACCAGCATATCCGAATCACAGATGGTGATCAACGGCAAGCGGAACAGCAGAACAATTACCTCCAAGGGCTACGCCAGGGGTGAGGAAACGGCCTTTACGGAGTATTTGTCACCGGCAAGGGAAAAAGGCACTAAAATGTTGAAACTGGAAGATAGGCTCTGGATCTATTCCCCTTCCACAGACCGTACCATTCAGCTTTCGGGACACATGCTGAGACAATCGGTCATGGGCTCCGATATGTCTTATGAAGATGCCATGGAAGATCGTAGGCTAAACAGGATGTACAATGCAAAAGTTACGGACGAAGAAAGCCTTGATGACCGAAAGGTCTGGGTCATGGAACTCAATGCCAAGATAGACAATGTAACCTATGAAAAGCAAAAAATGTGGGTAGACCAGGAACGGTTTGTACCCCTAAAACAGGAAATGTACGCCAAGAGCGGGAAGTTGTTAAAGCGGGTACTTTTGGAAAATGTTCAAAAGATAGATGGACATTGGTATCCTATGAAGATGAACTTTAAAGATATGTTGAAAGATGGTAAAGGCACCGATTTTATAGTTACGAGCATGGAGTTCGATGCCGAGATACCCGAATATATCTTTAGCAAAGCATCTTTAAAACAGTAGTAGTTATAGCTAAAAAATGCAGGCGGGTTTTTATTCCTTTAACCAGGTTTAAAGCCTTAAGGAAAGATTTTCTTTGTTATTCAAGGGGTTTCGTTTTAAAGTATAGAGGTTGATTACGGAGAACTAAAATCCCCGGCCCATTTTATGGCATTTTCCAACATATTAAGATGATTAATCTCTTGAAAAGCATTTCCCGCATGACCTAAAGCAGAATATACGACACGACCTTTCTGAAGTGGATGGTACCATACGATAGGGTGGTCTTCCCCCATACCCCAATCTTTATCCGAAGCCAATAATTTGATATTACCACTAGGATTCATATGCGTTTCATCAACGGTGTACAATACCTGGAAACCTTTGTCGCGCGGATTGTCATAAAACATATACCATTCTTCCTCACGCTCCCAGGCAGCCAGAAGTGATGCGGTTAAAGTTGTATTTCCTTCCTCCAAATGCATTATTGCGTTTTGGAATTGGGGGTTCATAGTATGATGGGAGAAAAGCGTACCCAGTACTTTTTGTTCGTACCAATCCCATTGATGAGAATTATCTCCTGCTGCATGAATGCCAACAAATCCGCCGCCATTTTCCAAATAGCTTTTAAAATGCTCTCGTTGCTCTTCATTCAAGGTCTTACCACTTGTATTGTTCCAGATGACCACATCGAATTTTTGCAATTGTTCCGGATTAAAAACGGCGCCATTATCAGTGGCATACATTGACCATCCATTGTCCTTTGCCATTTTTTCAAAAGCAGGAATTGAAGCCTCAATGGCTTCCCCGTGCCTAAATCCATTGGTCTTGGAGAAGACTAATACGGTATTTCCGGCAAGATCAGATGGCAATTCGGGAGGGGTGCTTTCATAGAAATTGAACCCGTAAACAGCTTTATAAATAAAAAGGCCCATTGCAATTACTAGCAGTAAGACCAACCCCAGGATGGATAACAAGACTATTTTTAGTTTGCGTTTTATTGCCATGGTTAATTTTGATTTATAAGTTTTTTCAAGCCAGATTCAATAGGAAGTTTGGCACCTCCATGACTTTTGGAGGCATCAATAAATAAGGAATCTATTTCCGCCTTGTTCGTCTCTGCCATTTGACCATTCAATGCGGTCAGGGCTAGTTCAGATAGGGCCGAAAGATTGACCGAATGAGGTTCAACTTCTTTTAACCGTTCATAGGTTTCTAAATCATCGTTCTCTGTTCTTTGTCCGGATAACGGGTTGTCCTCAATATATTTTTCAGGAAGACCGAAAACAGGAAGTAATTTGCTATGGTTTTCTGACCATGTAGTCAATTGCCCTTGAATACGCTCTTTGGCCCTCGAATCTCCGGTTTCTAACCAGGCGTCGACATCTTTATTAAAGGTATAGGCCACATAACTTTCCGGAGGCGCGGCATCGACGATTCGGTCTAAGGGTGTAGTAGTGTACAGCTGTGGATGGTAGATCAGCATCCGATTAAAAAACTCGTCTTCCTGCAGCACATCAACTAGATTTTGAAGAGGTTCTTGATAGGGTTCTTGAACGATATTTTCAACAATTTCAGGGCCGCTTTCTTTATGCTTTATACCCATTTTGGCCAGGCCATCATCTAAAACCATCAACCTGCGGTACATATCATCTACATTGGAGGTCAACACTTGCGGACTCCACAATTTTTCGGCAACCGCAGCTGCTCGTGGCCATATTCTTGAATCCACAGTTCTATTATCCACCATCTCGCTCCACATACAGGCCTCACCCCCTAAAATATTCTTCTCCTGCTCAGCAGTTAAAGGTTCAATTTTTTCCAATTTTGGCAATGATTCGCCATCGGGCATATCACTACCACCCGTTCGTTTTCCTTTAATATCAATTTTAAATAAAGCAATACTTGCCTTGCCGTTGATGGAATCGGCTTTAGTGGTCAACTCATAATTTACCGTTCCTACCGAGGCCTCTGCGCTAAAAGTCAACGTTTCGCCCTGTACTTGTACATTCGAAAAATCAGAAGCTGTTTCCATAAAATTCATTACACCTCGAAGGTTTTCCCCTTCGCCGAACAGATAGAGATGACCGTCTATTTCAGTTCCCTGTACATAGAGTGTACACTCATAACCTTTCCAATTGGTAGAATCGATTTCAATGGTCACAGCTCCCGTAATCTGCATGGGGTCTACGGAGTAGTGAAATGAAGCGGGTCTTTTATGGTCTAAATAATATCCCGATGACAGAACCGCCTTGTTTCCCAATCTGGCAGCATCCCAAAGTAATTTGTGAGAGCGCCAGGATTGAACTGCAATCCCGTCTTTGGGCAGATCTGGATGAATTATCTCGTCCCAACCCATCATTTGTTTCCCGTGTTTTGCCAATATTTTTTGAAGGCGGATGTTAAAGTACGCCTGCAATTCATGTGGATCTGCAATGTTATTTTCCTTCATGAAATTTTGGATATCCAGACTTTCTTCCCATTGCTTCGGCTTTACTTCATCGCCACCAATGTGCAAATAATCATCAGGAAATAATTCTGCCATTTCACCTATAAATCCATCTAAAAAATCATAGACCTCATCTCGGGTAGGATCCATAACAGGATCAAGTATTCCGAAAACGGAATCCAAAATATAAGGGCCGGGTGCGCTTGCGAGTTCAGGATGGCCCACAAACCAGGCAGTCGTATGGCCAGGCACATCAAATTCCGGAACAACACGTATCCCTCTATCGGCGGCGTAGGCAACAACTTCCTCAATATCTTCCTGCGAATAAAAATTTCCTTGCGAACCCATCTCATGCAGTTTGGGATATCTCTTTGATTCCACCCGAAACCCCTGATATTCGGTAAGATGCCAATGCAGAACATTCATCTTTACGGCAGCCATCGCGTCCAGATTTCTAAGGATCGTTTCTTTGGAAACCCAATGCCGGGCGGCATCTATCATTATGCCCCTCCAGGGAAATCTGGGATTGTCTTTTAGTTCCAGTTCAGGAAACACCCAAGTTTCATTTTCTAGCTTAGCCAATTGTAACAGGGATTCCAATCCGTATAAAATACCCGTATCTGAATTGGCCGAAAGCTGAATTTGTGAATCGCTGATTTGCAAAGAATAGGATTCATCATCTTTTAAAGAGGGATATTCTCCATTAATTTTTTTGTAGTCTATTAGCAGTTGTTCACCTTCCTTTTTTTCGATTTCGTTTCCTGAAATATCTCCTAATCTTGAATAGAAACGATCAAGAGCTTTCTCGATCTTTAGGTTGGCGGTGCCTGTTACTGAAACTCCTAAATCCGTATTAATTATGAAAGCACCACTCCCCAGTTCCAATTCTGAAGGTAAGGGCATCAAGGTAATCTGTGCTCGATCTTCGTCGGAAATCGGAGGGGGTTCTGGTTTTAAAAACCCGAACCAAACAATGGCCCCACCTGCAATAAGGACCATGATAATTATTCCAAGAACTTTAAAGAATTTTTTCACTTTTCCAATCTAAAATGTTTCTATGTAGCAACTTTCTACTTAAAAAGACAATTTAAAAACCATTTTGGCGCGACTATTAAAAATACTAAAACCAATTGAATTATTTGTTCAAAAACTCCAACCTATCGATAATCTTATATTGAGTCAGTTCGGAACTTTGGGTTCTGCCTATGGAAATTTTACAGTTAAATTCAAACGCCTGGAAAATTCGGGCTTCCCACAAGATCTCCTGGATTGGGTTTCTCAACGTTTTGTTACTATTGGCTATTGATCATGCCCAACTCGTTTCAGATGCATCAAAAGTGCTTGGCACTCAATTGCTCAGTAGACCATTATTATCTAGTTTTATGCCGGAGATTTTTACCATCCCAGAATTGCAAAAACTCTATGAGGCCATTTTAGGAAGGGTAGTGGACCAGGGGAATTTTCGGCAACGGATCTACAAGTCTGACATCCTTATAAAAATTGGAACCGGTAAGGGAAAAACCAAAAACAGGCCGCCAATTATATATAGGTTGAACAAGGATAAATATTTGAAGTCGTTGACACAAGGTGTGAAGTTGGGGTTCTAATGCTTTAATTTAAAAAAGAAAAACATATTTATATAAAGAGTAATTGAGATATCGTCCTTTTCGAAAAAGTAGAACTGTTATTGAAGATATTTTCTTAATTTTATATAAAATAAGTATAAAAACAAATGGGAAAATTTGAAATTAAAAAAGACAAAGCCGGAAAGCTAAGATTCAATCTTAAAGCATCAAACGGACAGGTAATTCTACGCAGTGAAGCCTATAATTCTAAATCTGCATGTGATAACGGGATAGAATCCATTAGGAAAAACTCACAGAATGATAAAATGTTCGACAAAAAAAAGGCAAAAGACGGACGCCCTTATTTTAGTTTAAAAGCGTCTAATGGGCAGGTGATAGGTGATAGTCAGATGTATTCATCTGCTTCCTCTATGGCAAATGGGATTGCTTCGGTTAAAAAAAATGCACCCAAAGCTACAATTCAGGACAACTCCTAAAAATTCTGTCTAATCACAGTTAATGTGATAAGAAACATTGAAGGCAGCCTTTATGGCTGCCTTTTTGTGCTTAATACTTACTGCATTAAATTAATCAGTTTGTATGATTGTCTTTTACAAAGGCTGTATTGGCTGCTCCTAAAAATCCTATTTGACAAAAATTATACCAAAGACTGAACGGAATTTGCAAGCGGTTGTTTGTATTCCTAAGGTGTAGATTAGTTATACAAAGCTAAAGGGACCAGGTAAAAAATATATAGAAGCCATAGACTTTATAAGGTTTTTATTTAGTGATAAAATCATGAAATCACTATCTTGTAATGTTTCCTTTCTCCCGAGTGATAGTACTATTATGAGAATCCATACTGGTGCTCGTTATTAAACAAAATCGATTTATTTTTTATATATTTAAGAGAGTTACCTTACAAAACTTGTCTGCCTATGTCAGCACACGAAATTGAAATTATTTTAAGCAGGCAATTGGCAGATTGTCTTACGGTTCCCGTTTTTATAGTAGATCCTGAAGGCACGCTTATATTTTACAACGAACCGGCAGAACAAATCCTGGGAAAGCGTTTTCAGGATACCGGGGAAATGAGAGTTGGAGACTGGGGTAACGATTTTTATCCACATGACGAAAAAGGAAATACTATTCCACCGGCAGACCTTCCGCTTGTACAGACTATAAACTCACACGTACCCGCCCATAAGACCTTCTGGATAAAAAGCATGGAAGGTAAATCCTTTAAAATCTCTGTTACTTCCATCCCTATCATTGGAAGGTCTAAGGAGTTTGCCGGGGCTTTAGCTGTTTTTTGGGATAATGATCTAAAGCTATGAGAATTAAGCTACATGGAACCCGTGGCGCATATCCCACCTCCTCCAGGGAGACACAAAAGCTTGGGGGCAAAACCCCCTGTATTGAAATCATAGAGAAAAACGAAAGGCTTATACTGGACGCAGGTACGGGGATTTTGAATATAGATTTTGACAGCTATTATACCTCTGTGCGCATAGATATCCTGCTCACTCACTTACATATGGATCATATTCAGGGTTTGGGTTTTTTTAAACCCATTTTTGACCCCAATAAAGAGATTCATATTTGGGGCCCTGGCGGTAGTTCCTATACTTTAAAAGACAGGTTGAACAGATTTTTGTCCCCTCCTCTTTTCCCGGTAATGCTGAGGGATATCCCCAGTAAATTGGTCATACACGAATTGCCGAACGAACCATTTAAACTTGGGAAGTTTTTAATCACTTCCAAATTTGTTTGTCATCCCGGCCCTACAGTGGGTTTTAGAATTCAATTTGGATCTAAATCGGTTACTTATATCCCAGACCATGAACCCATGTTGAGCAGCCAACATTTATTTAAAGAGGATAATTGGATCTCCGGATTTGATCTCTGCAAGAATACAGATTTGCTCGTGCACGATTCTCAATACAGCCCGGGGGAATATGAAAACAAAGCAGGGTGGGGGCATTGTTCAATGGAAATGGCTGCGGAATTATCTGCGAGGGCCAGGGCCAGACG
>CAZHWD010000206.1:0-24670 GCA_964536335.1 uncultured Eudoraea sp.
TACCCGTGTTCAACGAGGAAGAGAGCGTCGCCGAGTTGTATCGGGAGTTGGCGGCCGTACTCCAGGACACGGCGGAGATCGTATTCGTGGACGACGGAAGTACGGACGGTACGCTCGACAGGATCAGCGTGGCATCACGGGGGGACCCCCGCGTGCGGATCGTGATACTAAGGAGGAACTGTGGCCAGACGGCCGCGTTGTCGGCGGGGATCGACCACGCACGCGCTCCCATCATCGTACCGATGGACGGGGACCTGCAGAATGATCCACAGGATATTCCTAAAATGCTGGAATATGTAGTAAGCGATGAATATGATGTTGTTACCGGCATAAGGCAAAAAAGAAAGGATTCACTGGTTAAGAAAATCCCTTCCAAGATTGCTAATTTCATGGTTAGGCGTGTAACCAAATTAGACATTAAAGATAATGGATGTGCCCTTAAAGTATTTACAAGGGATATTGCCAAAGATTTAAACCTTTATGGTGAAATGCACCGCTTTATTACCTTGCTGGCACATTTGGAAGGTGCTCAGATAAAACAGGTTCCTGTAAAACACCATGCGAGAAATGCCGGAGTCTCCAAGTATGGACTGGAACGCGTTTTTAAAGTTGTGGCTGATATGATGTTACTCCTTTTTATCAGGAAATATTTCCAACGACCAATTCATTTATTTGGTATTCTTGGTGTACTATTAATCATATTGGGAATCTTTATTAATATCTATCTGCTTATTGTAAAACTGGTTTACGGGCAAGACATAGGTAACAGACCACTGCTCATTTTTGGAATGATGTTCATATTAGCCGGAATTCAACTTTTTACCATAGGAATAGTCATGGAACTGCTTATTCGAACGTATTACGAATCGCAAAACAAAAGACCATATAGAATTAAAAGTATATCCATAGGTGGCCAATAATCGTAAAAACGTTTTTACACTTCTTAAAATTATTTTCAGCGCCCTACTGATATATTTTATATTTAACAAGATCCAATTCAAAGATGTTTGGGATATTTTAAAGGCCAGCAATCCCTGGCAATTAATTTTAGCACTACTATTCTTGCTTCTTTCTAAACTCTTTAAGGCCTTTAGATTAAATTTATATTTTCATCAACTTGGCATTCTCCTTACTCAAAAAAGCAATCTTAAACTATACCTGCTTGGGATGTTTTATAATCTGTTCCTGCCGGGCGGAATTGGAGGGGATGCCTATAAAGCTTATATAATCAAAGATAAATATGATGTGAATACCAAAAGCGTGGTAACCGTATTTATATTAGACAGGCTTAGTGGGTTTTTAATAATTCTAAATTATACCTGTATCCTGGCCTTACTCTTGAATATTGAAATTTTACGGCCATATAATTATCTTTTTATATTGGTAATCCTGTTCAGTATATTGGTTTTTTGGATAATAAATAAAAAATATTTCTCGTTCGTTTATCCTGTTTTCTGGAAATCAATAGGTTACTCTTTAATAGTGCAACTATTACAATTGTTATGTGTGGTGTTTATTATAAAATCATTGTATATAAAAGGTAGTATGATTGCCTACCTGTTCATATTCTTTATTTCTTCTATAGTTTCTGTTTTACCTATTACCATTGGGGGCATTGGAAGTAGAGAATTGGTATTCTTTTACGGTGCGGAATGGTTGCGACTGGATCAGGGTACTTCGGTAAGTATAAGTATCTTATTTTTCTTTTTAACAGCCATAATATCCCTTTCAGGAATCTATTATCATTTTAAAAAACCAGAATTAAAATTGGAATTAACCTAAATTCTTTACTCCTGCATGTGAATTAAATGCATGTTGTTTAGTACTTCCTTCCTCGTCGAAGGATTTAAAAACTTTGGCTGCAAACGTGTTATCCTGAATTGGTCTGCAGTGAAATGTCTATCCCAATCCAAACCGGATTCTTTTAGCTTTTTAAGATCGTCATCTGTGCCATAAACCCATACAGCTCCCAGATCAGGTAAATTCGAAGCCTCAGTAATTTTAACGGGATGTTGGTTGTAAAAATCCAGGGCCCATGAAGACCTTAAGTTAATTTTGTATATCTGCTCTGCCGGAATGTCATTTTCAGCAATTATACCAGACATAGTAGAACCTGCCTGATACTTTAATAAAGATGGATAAAAATGCAAATTCAATACAGCATTTAGAAGAAGAGAACTGTATATAGAGATAGTTATTAATCGAAGACCGTATTCCTGCTGCTTCAAACAGAAATATCCTATTAGTACAAGAGCTGATAATAATATAACATAGGCATACCAGTTTGAAATTTTAAAAACAAAAAAACAAATCAGGATTGAGGTAATACACACTAAACTCAGAATGAAAGTTTGCAGTCCAAGAAATACTTTCATCTTTTTTTCTTTTGCAGAATTAATTAAATCTTGCATAAAGGAAGCCGATAATACCGCGAACAATGGTATCATTATATTTAAGTAGTGCGGTAATTTAAATTGCGCAAAACTTATTATTAAAAAGATCAAAGTAATTCCACCAATTGTAAGTAACTCCTGGCCTGAATCTCTTTTGAATTTAGTATTAATAAATCCTTTGGCCCGTGTCCAGTAAGCAGCAATACCAATTAAAGTCCATGGGAGAAATACCCATAAGAAAGTATGGAAAAAGAAAAAATAATCGCTGCTATTCTTTCCTACACCCTCTCCACTTAACCGTTCAAAACTTTGCTCCCAGAGAATAAAGAGTATACCGCTCCTGTGATCTTTTCCTCGGATGACCTTCTCAGGATGTAGATCAAATTGCAGGTAATACGCGTATAGTATTGGTGAAATAGTAAATCCAAAAACAGCCAAAGCAACTAATACCTTCCAACTGAATAGCATTTTCCATTTATTGCTATATCCTATATGGCAAAGTAGTGGCAAACCAATAACTAAAAGTGCAATCTGGCCTTTGGTTGAAAAAGCCATTCCAGCACCAAATGCTCCCAGAAGTAAGTGTCTAAAAGAATTTTGTTCTATATATGCCGCCAGTTGCCATATGGCGAAAACTGTAAATCCGGTAAGAACAGCATCCGTCCTCACGTCAATATTGGACAACATAATGGTTTGCGCAGTCATGAAAATGAGCGAGGCCATTTTACCTACTTCCCTATTATATAGGAGCTTACCTAAACCAAAACAACTATAGGCTCCTAACAAAGTGGCCAGGATACCCGGAATCCTGTAGGCCCAGTCGTAAAGCCCGAATATTTTAAACGAAATGGCTGCCAGCCAGTAATGCATATGAGGTTTATCCAGGTATTCCTCTTGACCTTTGAACAAGTTTATAAAGTCGTTCTCCTGAACCATTCGCTTTGCCATTACAGCAAACTGAGCAGAATCATATTCAAAAAGTGTCACGAACATTCCTGCCAGGTATACCAAAACAATTAGAATGAGAAAAAACCAGTACTTCGTATTTGAGATCATATACGATATTTGTGAATTGCAAAGATATATAACTTCGCAAATAGCCAACCAAACAGCACTCCTACGCCCATTCCCGTAATTACATCTAAAGGAAAATGAACTCCGATATATATTCTACTGTAGGAAACAAAAGCGGCCCAAATGATTAAAAATAGGATGACATATTTATAGACAGACCTAAATAGAAAGGCGAAGAATAACGCCAGAGCAGAGGTATTTGCAGCATGTGCAGAAAAATAGCCGAATTTTCCACCACAATGGTCTTTTACCAGACGCATTAAATGGCTTATTTCCGGATCATAGCAGGGACGTAAACGTTGAACCCCGTATTTAAAAAAATTGGACAATTGATCAGTAACCGTAATTAATAAGATAACGGTGATAATCAGAAAAATCATTTTCTTCTTTCCATACTGTTTAAATGAAAGTATTAGTAACAAAACATATAAGGGAATTGCACTCCACTTATTGGTAAGAAACATCCAAAAAGCATCCCATTCCAAACTTCCCAGGTTATTTAGAAAAAGGAACACTTCTTTATCCATTCGCGCTAATTCTTCCAACATCCTAATCTTCGTATCTGGTTATTTCCCTATCATAAAATACAGTAGCCGCTTTAATTAATTTTTCTGCTTCTTCAGACAATTCTTTTTCATCTTCAGAAGTGAAATCCTCAAGCCACTCCACCTCATCATTTTCAAGATTTAATATAAACCTTGGATATTCTGTGTGCACAATAAATATGGCAGTCGGATAATCCGTATTATCACCAAGTAAAAATTTTGGAAATTGCATAGGTCAATTCATTTTTTAATTTATCAGGTAACGAAATTTACCAATGATTTGCATGAGCTTAGAAATAAGTATACCTCTTAAGAATTAATAAGTTGTTTGGTCATTTTGTTAAATCGAATATACAACATAATTGCCGATGCCGTTAAGCCCGACAGCAATCCTATCCAAATGCCTGTACTCTTCAATTCTGTATGTAACCCCAGGTAATAGCATATAGGAAAGCCTATCAACCAATAAGCAATAAGAGTAATAAAAGTTGGAACTTTTACATCCTGTAAACCTCTTAAAGCACCAAGAATAACAACCTGAAGACCATCTGAAATCTGGAAAAATGCAGCAACCAGAAGAAGTTGTGAAGCCAGAAGAATTACTTCCATATTATCTGCCTGATTTACAGGATCATTAACATCCAGGTAAATGGTAGGAAACCAATGCCTTCCTAAAAGGAAAAATATGGCAAAGACAACCTCTAGAATAAACGTAAGGAGAAAAATGGATTGAGCAATTCGTCTTAACTCTGTAAAATTTTTAAGCCCCTTCTGATTACCAACACGAATCATGGCCGCAACTCCAAGTCCCATACCAAACATGAATGTCATGCTGCTCAAATTTAATGCTATCTGATTAGCAGCCTGAGGATTTTTGCCTAATACTCCACTCAGCCAAATGGCCGCCGTGAATATGGCCACCTCAAAAAACATCTGCAGAGCAGATGGAAATCCAAGGTTAATGATCTTTCGCACTACCCTTTTTTCTATTTTTTTGAAGTTAAATCCGGTGACGTAATCATGGAATTTTTTCTTTTTTTCCAACAAATACCAAAGCATTACCAACATAATTATTCGTGAGGCAAGAGTACCAATGGCAGCACCAATAATTCCGAGTTTTGGAAAACCAAATGCACCAAAAATCAGCAGGTAATTAAGCACGATATTAACCACATTGGCCACAATAGTTGCATACATTGGATATTTGGTTTGAGACAAGCCTTCAGAAAATTGCTTATAAGCCTGAAACATAACCAGCGGGACCAATGAAAAGGCTACCAGATCTAAATAAGGTATGGACAACTCTACCACTTCCGGCGGCTGGTCCATTAAATAAAGTAAAGGTTTTCCTAATTGAATAAGGCCAAAAAGAACTATTCCAAGTAATGTACAGAGCACCAATCCGTGCTTTAATGCACTTTTCCCACCAGCCTTATTTCCTGCGCCATCTGCCTCTGCAACCAATGGTGTAATTGCCGTTGAAAATCCTATTCCTAAGGACATGGCTATAAAGACAAAACTATTTCCCAAAGAAACAGCGGCCAATTCTGCAGTTCCCAGTTGCCCCACCATAATATTATCTGCAAAAGCAACAAAGGTATGACCAAGCATTCCAAGGATAACGGGTACAGCTAGCCTTATATTATATCTGAATTCTTTGGTATACTGTTGTAACAAGACTGGCTGTTTTTTGAAGCAGCAAAGATAGGATTTACCATTGGTTTAATAGATAATTAAAGAACCTCTATTCAACCTATTCAAGAGTAAGTGACTTCAAATCATAATTGATGGATATTTTTAAGATGTTGATCTCAGCAAAGTTTATATTTTTTTAGCTTCTTCCCAATAGACATCCATTTCGGCAAGTGACATTTCCTTTAGTGTTCTGCTCTGTTCTTTGGCCTTGCCCTCTAGATATTGAAATCGTTTAATAAATTTCTTATTAGTTCTTTCCAGGGCGTTTTCCGGGTTTATATCCAAAAATCTTGCATAATTCACCATAGAGAAAAGCACATCTCCAAATTCAGCTTCTAATTTATCTCTATTCCCTGCTTTCACTTCCTCCTGCAATTCTGACAATTCTTCTTTAACCTTTTCAAATACTTGCTCTGGTCGTTCCCAATCAAATCCAATACCAGCAACTTTTTCCTGAATTCTATTGGCTTTGACTAATGCGGGAAGGCTAATTGGGACTCCCTCAAGAACACTTTTTTTACCTTCTTTTAGTTTAATATTTTCCCAGTTCCTTTTTACATCTTCTTCATTTGTAACAGACACATCTCCATAGATATGTGGGTGCCGGTTGATGAGTTTATCACTAATAGAATTAGCAACATCGGCAATGTCAAAACTATTAGTTTCAGATCCTATTCTTGAATAAAAAACAATATGTAGCAAAAGATCTCCAAGCTCATTTTTTACTTCCTTAAGATCATTTTCCAGGATTGCATCCCCCAATTCATAAGTCTCTTCAATGGTAAGATGCCTTAGTGTTTGAAGTGTCTGTCTTTTATCCCATGGACATTGCTCACGCAGCTCGTCCATAATAGTAAGTAAGCGATCAAAGGCCTTAAGTTGTAATTCTCTTTTGTTCATAGAACGAGGATTTGGGTAAAAGTACAAATACCAATGATAAAGATGTATGGAAAATTTAGACTAATTTAGGAGAATACAACTACCGTAAACAAAACAAGAACATCATGCAATCCAGAAGAGATTTTTTAATGCGATCTACAATTTTTACCGCCGGATCATTACTTCTACCATCCTTTACATATGCGCCAATAAAAACACAACATTTTGGAGTTCAATTATATTCATTTCGCAATGAAATGGCTGAGAATGCCATTGGTACATTAAAACAAATTGCCTCTCTTGGTTTCAAAGAGATTGAAACAGCCAGAAGTCAGAAAGGGCACTACTATGGTCTCGGCCCTGCCGAGATGAAATCTGTTTGTGATGACCTGAATATGAACCTAAAGAGCGGGCATGTGCAATTAGATGATAAGTGGCAACAAACCATGGAAGAAGCAGTAGAATCCGGACAGGAGTATCTTATCTGCTCTTCAATGCCCAGTAAAGGACAAACTGCAGATAATTATAAAAAGGTGGCTGAAGAATTTAATAAGGCCGGTGAGGCATGTAAAAAATTGGATCTTAAATTCGGTTATCACAATCATGACTATGAATTTGAAACTGAAAACAACCAGGTTCTTTATGATGTTCTGCTCTCAAATACCGAAGCGGGTCTTGTTCATATGGAATTAGATCTCGGATGGGTAATTGTGGCGGGAAAGGACCCACTTGACTATTTTAAGAAGTATCCGGGGAGATTTCCCTTATGGCACCTTAAAGATATGGACATGAATACAAAAGAAAGTACAGAATTTGGCAAAGGCGGCCTCGATATTCCCACAATGATGACTCATAAAAAAGCTTCAGGCGTAAAGCATATCTTCATAGAGCAGGAAGAATATTCTAACAACCCGTTCGAAAGCATGAAACATAACATGGCTTATTTAAATAAACTTTCATAGAGCATTATTCAATAGACGAATTAGTTAAGAATGTCCGTATTATCAGATCCCTATTTACTATCCTCAGATAAAATAAAACAACCTCCTGCGACTTTTAAAGAACGTTTGAAATTTCTGGGGCCCAGCTTTATACTTTCTGCTTCCATAGTAGGTTCCGGAGAATTAATAGCTACAACAACCCTGGGTGCAGAAGCCGGATTTATTACCTTTTGGGTCATTATTGTTAGCTGTATAGTAAAAGTAGCGGTCCAACTAGAATTTGGAAAACATACAATCCTGACCGGGGAAACAGCAATGCAGGCATTTAATAAGCTTCCGGGTCCTGTTTATGGCAAAGCCAGGTGGACTGTTTGGACAGTATTGGCTGTAATGATCATAAAACTGTTGCAAGTTGGAGGCATTGTAGGGGGTGTGGCTATAATATTAAACATAGCTATCCCGGGAATTGATGTTCCGATCTTTTGTTTTGGAATTGCAATAATCGTGGCATTGATGATTTTCAGGGGGTATTATTCTTTTATTGAGAAATTTTCCCTAAGCATGATCGGGTTCTTTACAATTTTCACATTTGCCTCGCTTTATTTTCTGAAGTTTACGCCCTATCAAATATCTTTTGAAAGTATCTGGAGTGGACTTCAATTTAATTTGCCTAAAGAAGCTGTAGCGGTTGCCATAGGAGCTTTTGGAATAACAGGTGTTGGTGGAGATGAGATTATACATTACAACTATTGGTGCCTTGAAAAAGGCTACGCGGCTTTTACAGGAAAGAATGATAATTCTGAAGAATGGAAGATAAGGGCTCAGGGCTGGTTAAAAGTTATGAAATTGGATGCAATTATTGCCATGTGCATATATACATCTGTAACTGCCGCTTTCTATTTACTTGGTGCAGCTGTGCTTCATGCACAGGGTTTTGTGCCTGAAGGTTATGCAATGATAGAGACCTTGTCTGCTATGTATACTGAATCTTTAGGACCTCATGCCAAATCAGCGTTTCTTATTGGAGCGTTTATCACATTATTCTCCACCCTGTTTGCTGCTTTAGCGGCATGGACGAGACAGATTACCGATATTTTTGGGCAAATGGGATGGATCAGTTTTTCTGACTTCAAACAAAGAAAAAAGACAATTGCTATCCTTGCATGGGTGATACCTTTATTATGGGCCCTACTTTTTGTCTTTATTAAGTTACCAGTTTTAATGGTTCTAACTGGTGGTATTGTTGGCTCTTTCCTTCTTTTTCTGGTAGTTTATGCGGTGATCCATTTTAGATATTTAAGAGGACAACCTCTCTTTAAACCTGGGTTTATTTATGATCTTACCCTATGGGTAAGTATTTTAAGTATTCTTGGTGTTGGTATTTTGGGTATTTTTAAATTATTTAGCTGAAATGCACGAGAGAAATTAAAAAAATAAACAAAAAATATACGTGATGAATTTAAAAACGATTGCACTTGTCGTTACCCTAATAAGCGTAATCATGGGTTGTGAAACCCATGAATCTTATGATCTGGTAATTAGAAATGGTATAATAATGGATGGATCAGGAAATCCATACTTTAAAGGAGACATTGCTATTAATGAAGATACCATAGTTGCAGTTGGTGATTTGGAAAATGCTGCTGGTTCAATGGAAATAGATGCAACCGGGCTAACCGTTGCTCCCGGGTTTATAAATATGCTAAGCTGGGCCAACGTTTCCCTAATTGAAGATGGAAGATCACAAGGTGATATCAGACAAGGTGTAACCCTTGAAGTTATGGGTGAGGGACATTCCATGGGCCCGTTAAATGAGGCTATGAAACAGCAAATGAAAGAAACACAACAAAATATCACTTATGATATTAATTGGACTACCCTTGGAGAATATCTGGAGTATCTTGAAAAAAAAGGCATCTCTACCAATATTGCTTCATTTATTGGGAATGGAACCTTAAGGGAATATGTCATGAATTATGAAACCAGGCCCCCTAATACAGCTGAATTAGAAAAAATGAAAGAGCTTACAAAACAGGCCATGGAGGAAGGTGCAGTAGGTCTGTCTACCTCTTTGATTTATGTGCCAAGTGGTCATGCAAAAACGGAAGAAATTATTGAATTGGCCAAAGTTGCAGCAGATTATGATGGAATGTATGTTTCTCATATCAGGGATGAAGAAGAAAACCTCTTGGATGCCGTTCAGGAACTTATCACTATTTCCAAGGAGGCGGACATACGCTCCGAAATATATCACTTTAAAGCTTCCGGTAATGCCAACTGGCACTTACTGGACAGTGCCATAAAACTGATAGAAAACGCACGTAAAAATGGCCTGCCAATAACTACTGATATGTACATGTACAATGCCAGTTCAACAGGGCTCAATATTTTATTACCCGCATGGGTAAAAGAAGGAGGGCATAACAAAACCATGGAATTGATCTCGCAACCGGCAAAAAGGAAGCAGATGATTAAAGAAATAAAATTTCATGTACCTCCGGAAAAGATTCTTTTGGTTGGTTTCAGAAATGAACAAATGAGACAACTAATAGGTAAAACGCTTGCCGAAATAGCTGAGGACAGGAATATATCCGCTCCTGAGGCAGTGGTTGACTTAATTCAGGAAGACGATAGTAGAATTCAAGTGGTCTACTTCTCGATGTCTGAAGGAAATATTAAAAAGAAATTGGCGCTACCCTATATGGCCATCTGTTCTGATGCAGGATCATATACCAACGAAGGTGTATTTTTGGAACAAAGTACACATCCAAGGGCGTATGGATCATTTGCGCGCTTATTAGGTCATTTTGTACGTGATGAAAAAGTTATTCCACTTGAGGAAGCCATTTATAAACTCACTTCTCTTCCTGCAACAAATCTAAAACTAAAAAATAGGGGCTTACTTAAAGAAGGCTATTATGCAGATGTAGTACTTTTTGATGCCGATAAAATTAAAGACAATGCTACCTTTGCTAAGCCACATCAATATGCCACAGGTATGAAACATGTCTTTGTAAATGGCACACTGGTACTTAAAGACGGAGAACATACCGGTGCTTTCCCCGGCAGGGTAGTTCGTGGACCTGGATGGACGGGAAATTAAATCGCAGTATTCTTTTAAAATAATTATATGAAACAATTAAGTGCAATACTAATCTTATTAATATCAGTAGGATGTAGTGCCCAAAAATCCGAATTGGTGGCCGATAAAGCTAATCTCACACTGGTTGCTGCGGATTACAAATTTACTGAAGGTCCGGCAATGGATAAAAATGGTGATGTTTATTTCACCGATCAACCAAATAACAGAATTATTAAATGGACCGCATCAGATAATTCGGTTTCTGTTTATATGGAAGACGCAGGTAGAGCCAATGGGCTTTATTTTGATCACGATGGCAATCTTTTGGCATGTGCCGATGAAAAATTTGAACTTTGGAAAATAGATAAGGCGAAAAATTCAATAGTCCTGGTGGACGAATTTCAAGGAAAAAAACTCAATGGGCCTAATGATCTTTGGATTGACAAAAAGGGAGGAATTTATTTTACAGATCCTTATTATCAAAGACCCTATTGGGAGCGCAATGAGAAAGAAATTGAAAAAGAACGTGTTTATTATTTAACTCCTCATTTGAATGAGTTGCGCATTGTCGCAGATGATTTGGTACAACCCAATGGGATAATAGGCAGTCCTGATGGTAAAATGATTTATATCGCGGATATAGGCGATAAAAAAACATATAGCTATACTATTTCTGAAAATGGCGATCTTAGCAATAAAAGGTTATTTACACAGCTGGGCTCAGACGGGATGACAATAGATAATCAGGGCAATGTTTATTTGACCGGTAATGGTGTAACAGTTTTTAATAAAAAAGGGGAAGAAATACTTCAAATTCCAGTACCTCAAAAATGGACAGCCAATGTTACATTTGGGGGGGCTGATCAGAATATTCTGTTTATTACTGCCATGAATTCCGTATATACCCTGGAAATGAATGTGAACGGGGTGCGTTAAAAATTTATTTTTATAGTCCGTATTTAAAAATCAATATAAACCAATAATTTCAGAATCATAAAAAAAGATTCCGTGAAAAAATTTCTAATTCTCCAAATGCGTCCTGAAACTGAAGCTTGCGATAGTGAGTTTGAGGCAATTTTGCGCTATGGTGGGTTATCTTATGTGGAGGTACATCGCATCAAGGTTGAACAAGACGACATTAAAGATATAGATATTAACAATTACTCGGCAATAATTGCCGGTGGAAGCCCTTTTGATATAAGCATCCCGGAAGCAAAAAAAAGTGCCACACAAAAAAGGGTTGAAGTGTTTTTTAATTCGCTTTTTGACAAGTTAATTCCAATGGATTTTCCGTTTCTTGGAGCCTGTTCAGGAAATGGACTTTTAGGCAGATATTGTGGAGCAACTATTACCAACAACTATGCAGAAACCCTGGGAAGTGTTGACGTATGGATAACGGACGAAGGTGTTAAAGATCCTCTTTTAAAAGGCCTTCCAAAGAAATTTTCCGCAATGGTAGGGCATAAAGAAGCTTGCGATACTGTTCCTCCCGGAGCTGTTCTACTGGTTTCTTCAGATCCTTGTCCGATCCAGATGTTTCGGATAAAAAAAAATATATATGCAACACAGTTTCATCCTGAAGCCGATGCGGATGAATTTATATTGCGGGTCAAAGTTTATAAATATGCCGGTTACTTCAGGCCCGAAGAAACTGAAAATCTAATAAAGGCAATACGGGAAACGGATACTCCTGTTCCGAAAATAATACTGAGTCGCTTTGTTGACAGATACAGATCTTAAAATTAAAATTAGTTCAGTACCTATTCATAGCTTTTTTTATGTAATTTAAGCCTAAACTATTCCGAAGAACAATGGCTGGTTATTCGTTAAATATTAACAGCAAAACATATAATGTAGATATAAAAGAGGAGACTACTTTACTCTGGGTATTACGTGAACATCTTGGACTCACCGGAACAAAATATGGCTGTGGCATAGCCATATGTGGATCTTGTACCGTCCATGTCGACGGCAAGCCGATGAGATCATGTGCTTTACCACTAAGTGGTCTAAACAAAAATCAAAAAATCACCACAATAGAAGGCTTGTCCGAGTATGGTGATCATCCGGTTCAACAAGCCTGGGTAGAAGCTCAAGCCCCGCAGTGCGGGTATTGCCAATCAGGACAGATAATGCAGGCGGTGGCCTTGCTCGCCGAAAACCCGAATCCAACAAGGGAAGAAATAAAAGCATATATGAATGGAAATTTATGTCGTTGTGGTACGTATTTACGCATTGTAAAAGCCATAGAAATAGCAGCGGAAAAAACATCAGTGAATACTTAAAAAATTTTAAGGGTATAAATCTTTAGTAGAACTTATGAATAAGGCAGTAAGTAGGCGGGAATTTCTAAAAACCTCCGGTGGGGTTGCTTTATTTATTGGTGTTTCCGGCCTTCTGCCCCAAATGATCGCTTGCAAAAATAACAAGGAGGTACAGAAACTTTTAAAAACACATCAGCTAACAGCTTGGGTGAAATTGGCCGAAGACGGTCAGATTACAATTTATAACCCGGCAGCAGAAATGGGCCAGGGATCCATGACGTCATTACCTGCAATCTTTGCTGAAGAAATGGATGCAGATTGGTCTAAGATCTCTGTTGAGTTTTCTCCTCAGGAATCCGAAATTTATGGCTCGGACAAATGGAACCCAAATTTAAAAGTAATGTTAAGCGCAGGCAGCAGGGTAACCTATGGTTATTACTCCATAATGAGGCAGGCCGGAGCTCAGGCCCGTTATATTTTAATGCAAAGTGCAGCCGAACACTGGAAAGTTCCTATTGAGGAACTTAGCACTGCCAATGGTGAAGTAATTAACAATGGGAATAGCAAAAGAATTAGCTATGGCGAACTGGTCCCTTATCTGGTTATGCCCGATAACCTTCCTGAATTTTCGGAATCACAATTTAAAGATCCTAAAAACTATCGGTTTATAGGAATAGATCAGCCCAGGGTAGATATTCCTGATAAAGTAATGGGAACTACCCGGTTTGCAATCGACATACAATTACCGGAAATGCTCTATGGGGTGTTGGAGCGAGGAAAGATACATGGTGCAAGGCCAACACTTAATAATGAGTCAGAAATTCTCGCCCTTGAGGGAGTACAAAAATTAGTCAGTTTTGATTATGCAATTGGCGTTATTGCAGAAACCATAGAACAGGCCCTGGCTGCTAAAAAACTGCTGAATATTACATGGAGTGGGGCACCGGCAAGCGGTTTTAATTCTCAGGAATGTTATAGTAAATATGAAGAAATAGCCTCAGATAAATCAGCTGGTAAAGTAATTACAGATGAAGGAGATATTAATAGCGCCATTAAATCAGCTGTAAAAACCTTTAGTCTTGATTTCAAAAATGATTATGTCTATCACGCCCAAATGGAACCTCTTAATGCTGTAGTGCAGGTTGGGACAGATGGAAACTCAGCTGAGGTTTGGGTTGGAAGTCAGCAGGGTTTCGATTCTAAACTTGGAGTTCCCAAATACCTCGAGATTCCGGCAGAAAATGTGAAAATTAATCTGCAGTATTTGGGTGGTGGTTTCGGCAGAAGGAGTATGACAGATTTTGTATTGGAAGGAACAGGTTTGGCCCGGGAGGTTGCTCCCAGACCAGTAAAATTAATTTGGACCCGAGAGGATGACGTTAGTTATGGTGCCTATAGACCTTTGACTTTACAACGATTAAAAGCCACTACAGACGCTCATGGGAAAATAACTAGTTTTTCACATTGTGTAGTTGGAGATGGCGGTAATTTGGTTGCCAGTGGTATTCGAATAGATTATTACGATATTCCTAATAAATATGCAGAATGGCGGGAAGTTTCTGAAGGTATAAGGCTAAAACACTGGCGTTCTGTGGGCCATGCACCTAACAAATTTGCGATAGAATGCATGATTGATGAAATAGCTTCTTATTTCAAGAAAGATCCAGCGGATTTTAGAAGGATTTTATTGGCCAAATCACCAAGAGCACTGGTCACTTTAGATAAAGCTATTTCAATGTCTGATTGGTATTCTTCTATTAATGATAACCGTTCAAAAGGAATTGCTTTTTTGGAACGCAGTGGAACATTAAGCACAGGTGTTTGTGAAATTTCTGTTGATAAAACTACCGGCAAAATTAATGTACATCGCTTTTGGAGTGCAAGTGATGCGGGAATAGTTATACAACCTGATAATGTTAAGGCTCAAATGGAAGGTGGTATATTAATGGGTATTGGCAGCGTACTTAAAGAACAGCTGACCGTAGTTAACGGACAGGTACAACAGTCCAACTTCAATGATTACGAAATATTGAGAATGGCAGATATTCCTGATAGCGTAGAAACTGCAATAATTGAATCTCGTGAGCAACCCCGAGGAGTGGGTGAATCTGGCACACCCTTAGTTGCTTGTGCTATTGCCAACGCCTTCCTCAAATTAACCGGCAAACGCCTCAGACATTTACCTTTTACTCCGGAAAGAGTGTTAGATGCCTTAAACACCTGATTTTGAATAGGCTGTAAGTCTATTTAAAATAGCTGTTAACTCACCATTTTTACTACCTTTAATATTAGGTTTCAAAAGATTATAAATGGAGTTTTTAAATGCATTAAATAAAAGTCTTTCATATCCGTAGTTAAAAATAATTCCTCCTAAGCTAGCCATAATGAAAAGAAGAAAGTTTCTGTTATTATCTCTTTTTGGTTTATTCATAAGCTTAGTTGCCATTTGGTATTATAAATTTAAATCTGCAACAAGTAGAGATCTGAGACACCCTTTAGATCTTACAGAAATCTGCGATCGAACAACTTTAATTAATATTGGAAATACATATCGGAAGTTAACCGATGAGAATAATAAAAAATATTTGGAAGAATTGTTGCTCAAAGATGCAGGAATGAACGAAACCGACATAAAAATTCGATTAAAAACTAAAGTGGCGGAAGACTTTAATACCGGTAATACGATTCTTATAGATGGCTGGTTAATTTCTATCACTGAAGCCCGGCAATGTGCCCTTTTATCAATCTCCGAAGCAAATTAGAATTTATGCATTTAGACGCCAGAGAACTTGATAACAACACCATAATTGAAGGGGATCTTTGTATTGTTGGTGCCGGTGCAGCAGGTATCAGTATGGCCCTGGACTGGAATAAAATTGGTAAAAAAGTAATCCTTCTCGATGGTGGAGGTTTTGAATATGACAGTGAAATTCAGGATCTGTATTCCGGTAACTCAACAGGACAAAGATATTATCCTTTACGCTCATGCAGGTTACACTTATTTGGAGGGACAACTGGCCATTGGGGAGGTATGTGCGCCCCTTTTGATCCTATAGATTTTAAAATAAGAAGTTGGGTGCCGGATAGTGGTTGGCCAATTACATTGGACGATCTTGTGCCATTTTACTCTAAAGCTCAAAAGTTATTTGAATTAGATGCTTATAATTACGGCTTGCAATATTGGCAGGAAAAGTATCCGGGACTCACTCCATTTCCACTGGATAAAGACGTTATCTGGTCAAAGATGTGGCAATTTAGTCCCCCTACCCGTTTTGGTAAGACCTATAAAGAAACCATTGTTAAATCAGCAAATATACATCTGTACACTTATGCCAATCTCACGAATATTGTAGCAAATAATGAAGTAAATGGCATACAGGAACTGATAGTAAAAAATCATAATGGAAAAACCCATAAGGTAAGAGCTAAAAATTTTGTCTTAGCATGTGGTGCTATACAAAATGCAAGGATACTACTGGCATCAAGAGGGCAGGCCAAAAAAGGGATAGGCAATGACAAGGATCTTGTTGGGCGTTATTTTATGGAACATCTGGAAGTTAAGTCTGCTGAATTATGGCTCAAAAAACCATTTTCAACAGAGTTATATGTTTTTGATTATGATACACGTAAACCAAGGGCAGAATTGGCTCTGACCGAAGGTATTCAAGAGGAAACTAGTATTCTAAACGGTTCTGCCTCCCTAACTCCACTGGCAATAGCAAAACAGCAGACGCCTCTCATTGATGTCTGGAGCAATGAAGATCCAAGGAAATCCTTCGACAAATTAATAGCAAATTTCAGAGAATCCAGAGAGAAAAACTATACCTGGAAGGAAGAGAACGGGAACAGGGCTTATGAATTGTTCACACGCATGGAACAAGCCCCGAACCGCAATTCCAGAGTAATGCTTTCCGATGAAAAGGATGCCTTGGGTGTGCCAAGACCCCAATTACATTGGGAATTAACCCAGCTGGATAAATACAGTATCAGAAAAATGTACCACATCCTTGGTGAACAAATGGGAAAGGCAAGCATAGGAAGAATAAAATTAGAGGAGTTTCTCTGGGATGAAAACGACAACTCAATGCCAGATCAGTTAGGTGGAGGTTGGCATCATATGGGTACTACCCGAATGAATACAGATCGCAATAAAGGAGTGGTAGATGCAAATTGTAAAGTTCATGGTATTTCTAACCTCTTTATTGCTGGTTCTGGTTGTTTTAGTACGGCCGGGGCTCCAAATCCAACCCTAACACTGGTTGCACTGTCTTTAAGATTGTCAGATTATCTAAAAACAAGCGAAGAATTAACAATTGGCTAATCAATAACATAAATTAGTTTAAAAAGGTAAACCCATGCCAACGGGCAGAAAATTTATTACTGAAAATCCGAGTAAATCGGCTTTTTCCTAAATATTATAGGGATTATCCTGGTATCTGTGATAACTTATTATTTCGGTACCTTTATTTTTGATATTGTAGAAGGGGTTTTCCCTGAATGGGCAAAAATCGACTAATAGGAATTTCCTAACTTAATAAACATCCAAATGAAAAATAGCATCCTTTTTTTAGCTTTTTATCTCATAATTAGCTCATTGGCCTATAGTCAAAACGGTAAAGTTTTGGACGAACTTACACTTAACAGCAAAATATTGAATAGCCAGCGAAAATTTGCAATTTACTTACCTCCGGATTATGATTCCTCCAAACGAAGCTATCCGGTACTTTATTTACTGCACGGCGGAGGTGATGACCAAACGGGTTGGGTTCAATTTGGAGAAGTTTTACATATTACAGACAAGGCTATTCGTGAAGGTAAGGCTACTCCAATGATCATTGTAATGCCCGATGCAAATACTGGTAAGCGAGGATATTTTAACAGAGGGGACTGGCGTTATGAAGATTTCTTTTTTGAAGAATTTATGCCTTATGTAGAAGCTACTTATCGTATTAAAGGAGAAAAGCGATTTCGTGCGGTAGCAGGCCTCTCTATGGGGGGCGGTGGATCTTTTATGTACGCTTTACATCATCCGGAATTATTCTCTTCCGCCTGCCCTTTAAGTGCTTCCGTTGGTCCACTTACAATTGATAAATTAAAAGAGCGATTAAAAGAAAGAGGAGAAACCTTTTCAGAAGACGAAATCAAAACTTATTTCAAACGGCATAATGCTATTTCTCTGGTTGAGTCTATGCCGGTTAAAGACATTAAGTCGGTTAGGTGGTTTATTGATTGTGGAGATGATGATTTTTTATACGAAGGAAATAGTCTTGTTCATATTGCAATGAAGAAAAAAGATATTCCTCATGAATACAGAGTCCGAGATGGCAGGCATAACTGGACCTATTGGAGAGCGTCGCTACCAGTGGTATTAGAATTTGTATCTGATGCATTTCATCAATATTAATCAGGAAAAATATGAAAATAAAAACTACTCTTATGGCCTTATTCTTTATTACAGTTATGAATGCCCAGGAAAAGTATCCTGCGGACCTGCCTTATTATCAGATTCCGGACTATCCTGAAAGTTATACTGCAGGAACGGTGGTATCCAGAATGATAGATGGTTTAGGATTTAGGTATTATTGGGCAACAGAAGGATTGAGGACCGAAGACCTGGCCTATAAACCTTCGGAAAGCAATAGAACTATTGCTGAAACCATAGATCACCTTTATAACTTATCACGCGTCGTGTACAACTCCGCAGTAAAGGAAATAAATGATAGAACACAACCCAGGGAAGAAGCACTTTCTTTCCAGGAAAAAAGAAAGCGCACTTTGTTAAATTTTAAAAAAGCCAGTGAAATTTTTATTAATGTTAGAGACCTAAATGAACATCTGGTGATCTTCAAATCCAAATCAGGTACATTTGAAAACCCCTTCTGGAATCAAATAAACGGGCCTATTGAGGACGCTATTTGGCATAGTGGGCAGATAGTGGCTTTGCGAAGGGCATCGGGTAACCCAATGGATCCGAAAGTTAATGTTTTTAAAGGTAATAGAAGGTCAGAGTAAAAATAAAGAATTACAGAGTAATGGATTTTATAATGATTTCACTAATTTGCTGAAAGGATTTACACCATAATGAGTCTAGTAATTCATGAGGAAACAGGACATGGTTTGACGATAAATAATTCTATATACATGCCATTGGGCCTTTTGTGAAATGTGGAAATCTGTGAGTAAAATATATCCGAAATATCAGGTTTATTATTATCAATTCAATTAAACACTTTAAATAACAAGCAAATGAAAAAAATTCTTCTTCCAATAATTGCGCTTTTATTACTTAGTTTTAGTCTCTCAAGTTCTAAAATTACGGATCAAGAAAGAGTAATAGGAGCCCTTGAATTGACTAAAACACAATTGCATATGCTGGAAACCCTTAACGGACTTAGTGAGGAACAGTTGAATTTCAAAAGTAGTCCTGAATCATGGTCCATTGCCGAATGTGTTGAGCATCTGGCCATTTCCGAAAATGCCTTTGATAAAATGCTTCAGGAATCCTTAAAAACACCTGCTGATCCATCTAAGCGTGCCGACGTAAAAATGACCGATAAAGAGCTTATGGCTATGATTAGAAACCGTGATACAAAAGTAAAAACCTCAGAACCTTTTGAGCCATCCGGGAAGTTTGGATCCTATGAAGAAAGCCTGAAAGCTTTTCAATCAAAAAGAGTAGAACACATAGTCTATATAGAGACTACGGAAGATGATCTGAGAAATCATTACGCACAATTACCTTTTGGAACCGTTGATGCCTTTCAAATACTTATGTTCATGTCTGGCCATACTGAACGGCATGTAAGGCAAATGCAAGAAGTTAAGGCTGATGCAAACTTTCCTAAAGATTAAATTGATTTTCTTTTAATAAAAAAGATAATTGTTATACCCTCTTGCTATTTTATTCACTGAGGGCATTTGCTTTTAAATGGTATTGTCTATTTTTAAAGTGATGACATTTTTCACTTTTATAATCTTTACAGGGTTTGTTGCTCTTTATGCTACCTGGAAACTTCGCCGGGATAAATTAAATACAAAAGATGGTTATTTTCTGGGAGGCAGATCACTTACAGGAGTAGTCATTGCCGGATCATTACTTTTGACTAATATTTCTACAGAGCACCTTGTTGGAATGAATGGCTCTGCATATAAAAATGGTGCCATTATAGTAGCATGGGAGGTCACTTCCGCATTAGCCTTGGTAATTGCAGCTTTGTATTTTGCACCCCGGTATCTAAAAATGGGTCTGACAACGATTCCTGAATTTTTGGAAAAACGGTTTGATGGCCTTACCAGAACCCTTGTTGCACTATTGCTTATCATATCTTTTGTAGCCACTCTGTTACCTATAGTGTTATATACAGGGGCGTTAAATATCGAAGCTATATTCGAAATCTCCGAACTTTTGAATGTAAGTCAAAAAGAAGGTATATGGATTACTATAATTATTGTTGGGGGAATAGGTGCCCTATACGCCATATTTGGCGGCCTTAAAATGGTGGCCTATACAGACACCATAAATGGTTTTGGTCTGCTTGTGGCCGGGTTGCTGGTTCCCATTTTGGCTCTTTGGAGTATAGGTGATGGAAATCTGGTGGAAGGTATAAGCATGGTCTTTGAGAAAAACCCCGATAAATTTAATGTTATTAGCAGAGAAAAAGGCATTGGACCGGGATCAAGGTCTGCTATATTGCCATTTGAAGTACTCTTTACAGGATTAATGTTAAACCAGATTTATTTCTGGACCATGCACCAATCAATTATCCAAAGAGTACTCGGGGCTGTTAGTCTTAAGGAAGCTCAAAAAGGTTTACTGTTTACCGGACTGTTAAAAATTCTGGTACCTCTGGTAATAGTTCTTCCGGGGCTTATTGGGTTTTATTATTTTGGAGAAGAATTTTATGATAACCCTGACAGCGTTTACCCTCATCTGGTAAAAATGGTTTTACCAGCCTGGTTAACCGGTTTCTTTGTTGCCGTTATGATGGGGGCAATACTCACAACTTTCAATAGCGCTTTAAATAGCGCAGCAACAGTTTTTAGTCTGGGCATTTTTAAACGATATATCCAAAAAAATGCAGGTGAAAGAAGGCTTGTAAATATAGGCAAATGGACCTCAGCCATTCTTGCTCTATTCGCCATTGGTATAGCACCTTATGTAGCAAATGCACCAGAAGGTCTTTATCAACTATTACAACAACTTAACGGCATCTTCTTCATCCCAATTGCAAGTGTTATTATTGCAGGTTTTTTACTGCCAAATGTTTCAGCTACAGGAGCGAAAGCCGGCTTGTTCTTTGGTTTATTATTTTATATTGTAAGCTACTTTATTCTTAAAGTTGATCTGCATTTTGTTCATATATGGGGCATTGAATTTGTACTGAATATTGGGGTAATGCTTTTAATATCCCGGTTTTTTCCAAATAAAGAGACATTTATCATTGTAGATGCCGGAATATTAAATCTTAAACCGTGGAAATTTGCAGTGCCTTTTAGTCTGTTTTTAGTAATATTCACCATTATTTTGTACCTTTTACTTGGAAATGTTTAGTATGGAAAAGGTATTTAGAAATTATAACGCTATTGATGTAAATGCTGCAGTGCGAGGACATTATCGCAAAATGCGGGAGAGACAAACCTATGAATATGTTCAAGGAATGCATCAAAAATATCTGAAGTTTAATAAGCCCATGGACCTATGGGATGCAATGATACATTTAAATGACCTGATTGATGTAAGCGATCCTGATTTGGATCTACCTAACGTACAGCATCTTATTCAAAGTGCCGAGGCAATCAGGGAAGATAAACGACCAGACTGGATGCAATTGGTTGGCCTGATACACGATTTAGGGAAAGTAATGTTTCTTTGGGGAAGCGATGAAGATGGAACAAGTCAGAATGAACAATGGGGAATGGTTGGTGATGTTTTTGTGGTGGGTTGTGCGCTGCCGGAATCTTGTGTATACCCTGAATTCAATCAACTTAATCCAGATATGAAAGATTCCAGATATAATTCTGAATTAGGTATTTATGAGAAGCATTGCGGCCTGGATAATCTTACTCTTGCCTGGGGACATGATGAATATCTGTTTCAGGTATTGAAGCACCATAAAGGTAACTTAATCCCCGAAGCCGGAATGGCCATGATTAGGTATCATTCCTTCTACCCTTGGCATAGCGGAGGAAGTTATACTTCTCTACACTGTGATAAAGACAAAGAATATTTAAATTGGATAAGAGATTTCAATAAATATGATCTCTATACCAAATGTAATAAGACCTATGATCTGGAAGAGATTAAAGATTACTATTTACCTATAGCTGAAAAATACCTCGGAACAGGTCCAATCTATTGGTAATTAAAGATCTGAAAGAGGACATCTTAAAATAGCAAAATAAATTTCTTTACAACTTATGTTTTTATTGGAATAAACCATGTTTATGGTTTTGTGCGAATTTTTAAAGTAAAAGCATAATAAATAATTCTACACAAAGCGCATGAAGGAGACACATCTCTGATTATGCATCGTTTGTCTTAATAAATCTATTAGGTAGTATACTTCAATATAATTTATGATATATTAACAATATAGGATGATCAAAATCATTAACTTAGAGTAAAATCGGTTGTATTTTTGCCTTTGATAATTATTAATACTCTAAATCATGAAACATATCATATTATGCAAATCCCATAATGTTCTTTTATCAACATTTGCAGGAATTATTTTGTTATTAGGAATCCCTTCAACTAGCCAGGCATCCACATTCTTCCAGGATTCCCCTCAGGAGGTAACATCATTCAACCAATTCAAAGGAGAGGTAGTTGACGGTCACAATAACAAGCCGCTTGTATTTGCTACAATAGCCTTGGAAGGAAGTAATATTAGTACAATTACCAATACTGAAGGTAAATTTTTATTAAAAATTCCAACAAGTGTTAAACAAGGAAATATTATTGTCACTTATTTAGGTTATAAAACTGCCACAATTCCTTTAGAGCAATTAAAGGAAAATAAAAATAAGATTGTCCTGATGGTCTCAATAACTAAATTAGATGAGGTGAATGTAGTTATTCCTAAAAGTGCCCGTGCCCTGGTTAGGGAAACACTGCGAAAAAAAGGAGAGAATTACTTTGGAGATCCTACGCTAATGACAGCGTTTTACAGGGAAACTATTAAAAAACGAAAGAAAAATGTATCTCTTTCAGAAGCAGTGGTAAATATTTATAAATCCCCTTATACCTCTGGACAAAAAGATGCTGTACTGCTCTATAAAGCCAGAAAAAGTACAGATTACAGCAAACTGGACACCCTGGCATTGAAACTACAAGGAGGTCCGTTTAATGCACTTTATGTAGATATGATGAAATACCCGGAATATATCTTTAATGATGTTTCTATGAAGGATTATGATTTTAGTTTCGAAAGATCTACAAGGATTAATGACCAATTGATTTATGTAATAAGTTTTAAACAACGCCCTGATATAATTGATCCTCTTTATAAAGGTAAATTATTTATTGACGCAAAAGACAAGATACTTACAAGTGCTATTTATTCCTTACATATTACAGATAAGGAAAAAGCAAGTAAAATGTTTGTTAGGAAAAAACCTCGTAATGCTAAAGTACACCCAACAGATATCGCCTATAGGGTAGATTATAGGGAAAAAGATGGTAAATGGTATTATGGATATAGTAATGTGCTATTAGAGTTTAAAATCAACTGGGATAAAAAGCTTTTTAATTCCGTTTATAGTTTGAGCGCAGAAATGGCGGTAACCGATTGGGAACAAAATATTGATGGTGAAATTCCTAAAATTAAGGATAGATTAAAGTCCTCCATTATTCTTAGTGAGACTGCTGTTGGTTTTTCAGATCCGGATTTCTGGGGAGAATACAATATCATAGAACCTGAAAAGTCTATTGAATCTGCTATCAGGAAGATACAGCGACAGTTAAAGAAGTCTAAGACAGACGGTGGGGAATCTGCACCTTAGAACAAATAAGTTTTTAAATATACATCGGCCTCAATTGAGGCCGATTTGTATTTATGTTATTTATTGAATAGCGCTGACGGCAAAGAATTGTAGCCTTGATAGTTATGAACAATTGTTTATAAAACAAGTTCATAAACTGTTGATTGTTAAATTCTTATATAATTTGATTTTTGCTCAAAAATGTACTATATTTATTTCATGGTTAAAGGGAGTTACCTGTCTAGGGTAAATCATGAAGACCATTATAGAGTTGACGTTCTTTATATTACTGTTTAATCTTAAAATTAAAATAGGGTAATTTATTACCAAATTCTAACAAAAGATGAGCATAAAGAAGGAGGGCTGTAGTTTTCCGGACGTATGTGGGTTCGTTTACGTTAAATTTAGAGCTTAGGTTTTATGTTTAAGATAAGTGAATTAAAACAATGAAAAGAAGCCTTCATGTGTTGCTTGGTTGTAAAATTAAGAACAAAGAAAGTTTCAAACGTTGATATAGTTAGTCAAATGCAATCAATGGTTGCCGTACTGTACTCCGGTACAGAACAAAAAGTTTGCTAACTATTTCTAAAAAGCCATGTCAGTGTACTTGTACAATGATATGGCTTTTGTCTTTTATTAATTTCCCTTACCTTTCATTCACTTGACTAACTAAATTAACTTAAACTAAAGTTTAAAAAACGGTGGTTTTATGACCTGTTAAAATTGTATATTTGCTGCGCTTTAAACAAATTCACTTTAATTTATGCCCAGAATAATATACACTAAAACCGACGAGGCACCGGCTTTGGCAACC
>CAZHWD010000207.1:0-30370 GCA_964536335.1 uncultured Eudoraea sp.
CATCAACTCCTAATTTATCAACGATGATAGCTTTTACTCTTGATGCAATGTCTGACATAATAATTTTGGTTTTAAAAATTTAAATCGTTGGCAAAAATAAAAAACTTATGGTGTAATAACACTATTTGACGTAAAAATGTAGCGTAATTTATGAAAATTAAACTCAAGATTATTGGTTTAGATATAAATTTTCTACCCACAAAATGTCTAAAATCAATATAATGTTTGATTTTTTCTGTTAAATAAGTCACTAATTCCGGGTGGGCGAGCATCATATCTTTAATAAACTTAGGACTTAATTTCAAAAAGAATAATTTTGTCTAAATGAAACGAATAGTTCTTTTTGCTTCGGGCTCGGGCACAAATGTTGAAAACATTATACAATATTTTTCAGAAAATAAACAAGTTGAAATAGTCGCTGTCCTAACAAACAGGAAAGACGCCAAAGTTTTAGACAGGTGTGCGAGACTTAAGATTAGTGCTTTATATTTTAACAGGCACGCCTTTATGGAATCTAACTTAATTTCAGACTTTTTAAATATTCTCAATCTCGATTTAGTTGTTCTCGCTGGTTTCCTATGGCGAATTCCAAAAAAGTTAATTGATTATTTTCCAGACAGAATTATAAATATACATCCTGCATTACTTCCCAAATATGGAGGTAAAGGAATGTACGGAATGAAGGTACATGAGGCTGTAAAGGAGAATTCAGAACCCGAAACAGGAATTACCATTCATTATGTTAATGAGCATTATGATGAAGGGGCTATAATCATGCAGGTAAAAACATTTTTAGACGAGGGGGATACCCCAGAAATAATAGCCCAAAAAGTCCATGAACTGGAATACGAGCATTTTCCAAGGGTAATCGAAGAACTATTGTTTAAGGGAGATAATGGCTAAAAAGAATAAATTTTATGTGGTTTGGAAAGGCAAGAGACCCGGTATTTATGAAAGTTGGGATGATTGCAAAGCAGCAATTTCCGGTGCTAAAGGAGCTCAATATATGTCATTCCCCAATTTTGAAATAGCCAAAAAAGCTTATAACAGCAATTACGATGCTTATAAAGGAAAAAAGAAAAACGGCCCTCAACTTTCCTCACAGGATCTTCTTAAAATAGGAGAGCCAAATTATCATTCTATTTCTGTGGATGCGGCATCCAGCGGAAATCCCGGAATAATGGAATACCAGGGGGTTGATACTAAAACGGGTAAAAGACTATTTAAACAAGGTCCCTTCAAAGAAGGCACCAATAATATAGGTGAGTTTCTTGCAATAGTTCACGGACTGGCTTTTCTAAAGCAAAAAAATAGCGATCGTATTATTTATACAGATTCAAGGACTGCTATAAGCTGGGTGAGGAAAAAAAGCTGTAATACCAAACTTTTAGAGAACAAAAAAAACAAAGCCTTATTCAATCTCATTCGAAGGGCAGTTGAATGGTTAAAAAACAATTCATACAATACGCCGATAGTAAAATGGGAAACGAAGGCATGGGGCGAAATTCCGGCAGATTTCGGCAGAAAATAATTAAGGCCTTTTTTAGTTTTAATTAGGATTATTTGGAACATCAAAAGTGTATATTTGCACCATATTTCAAAAACCTTCTATGGGAAAACTTTTAATTGTTGGAACTGTTGCCTTCGATGCTATCGAAACCCCTTTTGGGAAAACCGGCAAAATTCTGGGAGGAGCTGCTACCTTTATTGGTTTAGCGGCCTCGCAATTTGATGTAGACGCAGCCATTGTCTCTGTTGTAGGCGATGATTTGCCCAATGAATACCTACAATTTCTAGAAGATAAAAATATTGATATATCGGCTATAGAAATTGTAAAAGGAGGGAAGACCTTTTTTTGGAGTGGTAAATATCGCAATGATCTGAACACGAGGGATACCCTTAGTACAGAACTAAATGTGCTGGCAGATTTTAATCCAGTTGTACCTGACAACTATAAAAATGCAGATGTGGTTATGTTGGGTAATTTACATCCTAGCATCCAAATGAGCGTTATCAATCAAATGGAGACAAGACCAAAGTTAATTGTCCTTGATACCATGAACTATTGGATGAATCATACTTCGAAAGAATTAAATGACGTCATAAAACATACAGATATAATTACCATAAACGATGAAGAAGCAAGACAACTAACTAATGAACATTCTTTAGTAAAAGCAGCAGCGCAAATTCATACTATGGGACCAAAATATGTAGTCATAAAGAAAGGGGAGAATGGTGCTTTACTTTTCCGAAATGATAATATATTCTTTGCGCCAGCCCTTCCTTTAAAAGAAGTTTTTGATCCTACCGGCGCGGGTGATACTTTTGCAGGAGGTTTTGTAGGTTATCTGTCAGAGACAGAAAACATATCATTCAACAATTTAAAGAACGCCGTTATCCATGGATCCAATCTGGCTTCTTTTTGCGTTGAACGTTTTGGAACAGAGCGAATGGACAATTTAAAGAAAGAAGAGGTGGAGCTAAGGTTACATCAATTCAGAGAACTGACACAATTTGATATTGAATTACAATAATAAAACACGCCTCGGAATAACGGGGCTTTTTTAATTCATTTAAATAATGAGTGATGCCATTAAACACGAATGCGGAGTATCTTTAATACGGCTACTAAAACCATTGGATTATTATAAGGAAAAGTACGGCAGTATTTTTTATGGAGTAAACAAGATGTATTTAATGATGGAAAAACAGCACAACCGTGGTCAGGACGGTGCAGGTTTTGCCAGTATTAAATTAGACATGGCTGCCGGAGAGCGTTACATGAGCAGAGTGCGTTCTGTGGAATCACAACCAATACAAGACATTTTTGCGCAGATTAATGACCGTATTAATAGCGCATTGAAAGAAAACCCTGAATATATAGATAATACAGAGTTACAAAAAAAGAATATCCCATATATAGGCGAGGTACTACTTGGGCATGTCCGATATGGCACATTTGGAAAGAACAGTTTAGAAAGTGTACATCCTTTCCTTAGGCAAAATAACTGGATGCATAGAAATCTAATTGTAGCTGGTAATTTTAATATGACCAATGTTGATGAGCTCTTTGATAATTTGATACAACTGGGCCAGCACCCAAAAGAAATGGCAGATACAGTTACGGTCATGGAAAAAATAGGCCATTTTCTTGATGATGCTGTAGCAAAACTATACAGGCAAATAAAGAAGGAAGGCTTTAATAAAATGGAGGCTTCTCCTTTGATCGCCGATAGATTAAAAGTTTCCAAAATTCTTAAAAAAGCAGCTAAGAATTGGGATGGCGGTTACACTATGGCAGGAATGTTTGGGCATGGAGATTCTTTTGTGCTCCGAGATCCTTCGGGAATCAGACCTGCCTATTACTTTAAAAACGATGAGGTAGTAGTAGTAGCCTCGGAAAGAGCTGCAATACAAACGGTTTTTAATGTCACTTATGAAGATGTGAAAGAACTCGACCCCGGCAACGCAATAATCATAAAGAAAAACGGTACCGTAAACACTACTGAAATATTAGAGCCAAAGGAAAGAAAAGCATGCTCTTTTGAAAGAATATATTTTTCAAGGGGTAGCGATAAAGAAATATATCAGGAACGAAAAGAATTGGGTAAATTGATTTTTCCGCAAATATTGTCTGCTATAAACGAAGATATAAAAAATACGGTTTTTTCATATATCCCTAATACCGCAGAGACCTCCTATTTAGGAATGATCAAAGAAGCGCAGAATTATTTGAATAAGAAAAAAGAAGAACAGATACTTAAATTAGGCCAAAATATTACCAGAGAGGCAATAAACAAAATTTTAGATGTTCGTCCCAGGATTGAAAAAGTAGCCATAAAGGATGCAAAACTAAGAACATTTATTACACAGGATAGCTACAGGGATGATCTGGTTGAACACGTATATGATATTTCATATGGTTCGGTAAACAAGAATGATAATCTCGTTATTATTGATGATAGTATTGTTAGGGGTACCACTTTAAAGAAAAGTATTTTACGAATTTTAGACAGGTTATCACCAAAGAAAATAATTGTTGTTTCTTCTGCACCACAAATTCGCTATCCAGATTGCTATGGCATTGATATGGCAAAACTAGATGATTTTATAGCCTTTAAAGCTGCTCATGAATTACATAAGGAACAGAATTCATTGCAGCAAGTAGAAGATATATATCACAAATGTATTCAACAAATTGAAACTGCTGAAAAGGATATTATTAATTATGTAAAAGATTTTTATCAACCTTTTAGCGCAGAGCAGATATCTAAAAAAATTGGTGAACTCCTAAGTCCAGTAGACATTAAAGCTGAAGTACAAATAATTTATCAAACAATCGAAAGTTTACATCAGGCATGTCCGAAAAACCTTGGCGATTGGTATTTTACAGGAGATTACCCGACCCCGGGGGGGAACAAAGTTGTAAACAGGGCTTTTATAAACTTTTATGAGGGCAAAAATGAAAGGGCATATTAACATTTTTATCGATGAAATGCACAAATTTGTGCATTTCATCGATAATTTATGCTATTTATCGGCTTTTTAGTCACAACGAATTAAAGGGGGGTTACTTTAGACTTGCCATAGCATAAGTAGGTTAAGTTCATGGTAAGATTTGGGGCAAAAAAGGTGGAGACTTCTCCACCTTTTTTATTTTACATCAAATTTTATTTTATTTTACCTCACAATTAATACGACTTTTCTTCACCTATTATAGTATAATAGCCAGTCTAACGTATTTCAACCAATTAAAAAGAAGTTTAACCAAAATTTTAATGGACTCCAATGCGTTAGCATACATTTGAAGAACCATAGCATAAGTAGGTTAAGTTCATGGTAAGATTTGGGGAAAGAGGCAGGTGCAAACCTGCCTCTTTTATTTTATATACCCACTCCTAATATCACATTTCACTTAGCATTCTTTTTACGTATCTTATAATATAATGCCAGGTAACGCATTTCAACCTATTAAAATGGCGTTTGTCCAAAACCTTTTTTCTCAGCCACTCATTCACTTACATTTGAAGAACCATAGCATAAGTAGGTTAAGTTCATGGTAAGATTTGGGGAAAAAGGCAGGTGCAAACCTGCCTTTTTTATTTCTGATTATCAGTAAATTACACCTTTTATAGTAAGTATTTTTCTACCTGACTTGGCTTAGATTGTTAATTGAAAGCCTAAAATTTACCAAAATTTCTTTGTTATTTCTCACAATACCAGTAATTTAGTAATGCCATAGCATAAGTAGGTTAAGTTTATGGTAAGATTTGGGACGAAAAGGGTGGAGTCTTCTCCACCCTTTTCTATGTAAAAAAACCTCCCTAATTAATTAGGGAGGTTTTTTTTCCAATAAATATTGGATTAAAGTTTAACTGTCATTTACTTATTTGAACTGTATAACTCAGAAACTTTATCCCAGTTGATAATATTAAAAAAGGCGTTAACATAATCTGGCCTTCTGTTTTGATAATTTAAATAATAAGCATGTTCCCAAACATCCAGCCCTAAAATTGGCTGGCCTCCACATCCGGTTCCAGGCATTAACGAATTATCTTGATTTGGTGTTGAACAAACTTCTACTTTGCCTCCTTTATGTACACAAAGCCAAGCCCAGCCAGACCCAAATCTTGTCGCCGCAGCTTTGCTAAAAACATCCTTAAAGCCATCAAAAGAACCATAGACTGCATTGATGGCAGCAGCCAGGTCTCCTGTTGGTTCACCTCCACCATCCGGGGACATTATTTCCCAAAATAAGGAATGATTGTAATAGCCTCCTCCATTATTACGGACTGCAGCATTAGACATGTCCAAATTTTTCAATATATCAGTAATAGATTTATTTGCAAGATCTGTTTTCTCAATGGCTGCGTTAAGTTTTGTAGTGTAGCCATTATGATGCTTTGTATGGTGGATCTCCATGGTTCTTGCGTCAATATAAGGTTCTAATGCATCATATGCATAAGGTAGTTTTGGTAATTCAAATGCCATTTCTAAACGTTTTAAGTTAATAATTAGAGTCACTCAAAGTTACTCTATTTAACATATAAATTGGCCTAATTATTTGTTAAGAACTATTTAAGATTATGTAATTTGCAACAAAAAGTTAGTGCAGAGCAGCTCATTTAATATCTACAATGCTTCGGCCGGATCAGGGAAAACCTTTAAGCTGGTACAAGAATATCTAAAAATTGCACTTTCTACAGAAAATTCAAATATTTTTAATCAAATCCTAGCCATCACTTTTACCAATAAGGCTGCTAATGAGATGAAAAGCCGAATTCTCGATAGTCTATTCGAATTTTGTCATCCAAAAAATCCTAAAAAGACTTCCACCTTATTTCGATTATTAGCTAAGGATCTAAATATAGGACATGATCAATTGCAAAAAAGGGCTAACATCACATTAAAGCAAATCCTTCATAATTATGCTTTTTTTGATATTTCAACGATCGATAAATTCACACACCGACTTATTAGAACCTTCGCTAAAGACCTTAAAATTCCGCAGAATTTTGAAGTTGTATTAGATACGGACCTTTTATTAGGCGAAGGAATTGACCGCTTAATAAATAAAGCCGGAACGGATAAGGTGCTAACAAAAGTTTTGATTGACTTTGCTTTGGAAAAAATTCAAGAAGATAAAAGTTGGGATATAGCTTATGACCTTACAAAAATGGGTAAATTGTTATTTGAGGAAAATCAGTCTTATCATCTTGAACTTCTAAAAAACAAAAGTCCTCAGGATTTTTTAACCCTCTCAAAATTAATTCATAAAAAAATCATTCTTATTGAAGATGAAGTTAAAGACCTTGCCAAGCATGCTTTAGAGACAATATCCCAATCCGGTATTGGTTTGGAAGTATTTCCCCGGCAAACGCTTCCCAACCATTTTACTAAAATTTGTGATTTAGAATTTAATCCTGCTAAACTGTACAATAACCAATTAGAAAATAATATACTGGAAGGTAAAATTTTTAAATCAGGAATTCAGACTCCTAATCAAGAATTGGTATTAGCCCTTCAAAAATATTTTTTAGAAATTAAAAAAAGGATATATCATAGATCTTTTTTAAGGAATTCCTATTTAAATATAGTGCCATTAACGGTTTTAAATGCAATCCAACAAGAAATAAAAACAATTGAGTCAGAACGAGATCAGATTCCAATATCCTCATTCAATACCATTATTTCAGATGAAATCCGTAACCAGCCTGCTCCTTACATTTATGAACGATTGGGCGAAAAATATCGTCATTACTTTATCGATGAATTTCAGGATACTTCACAAATGCAATGGAAGAACCTAGTTCCATTAATAAGCAATGCCCTCGATAGTGAAGATGAGCAAGGTAATATGGGAAGCTTGTTGTTGGTAGGGGATGTAAAACAAGCTATCTACAGGTGGCGTGGTGGGCGAGCCGAACAATTTTTGAATCTGATTAATAAAGAAACAAATCCTTTTGCGGTAGAGCCACATATTAGATCACTAGAAACAAATTACAGAAGCAGAGAGGAAATCATAAAATTCAACAACACCTTTTTTTCTGTCACCTGCCCTTTCCTTAATAGTCAACGGTATAATTCACTTTTTCTGGATGGTAATAAACAAAAATTCCATAATAAAGTCGGTGGATCTGTAGAGTTGAACTTTATAAAATTGCCGAAGGAGAATAAAGATTTAGAGTATTGTAACGAGGTATTAAGAGCAATAATGGATGTACGAGTAGATAAATATAATTATGCTGACATCTGCATTCTTACCAGAAAGCGAAAACAGGGTATTATTTTAGCCGATTTTCTTGTAGAACAAAATATTCCAATAATTTCTTCCGAGACTCTATTACTGAAGAATAACCCAAAAGTTAACTTTCTAGTCAATTTATTAAGGCATATTAATGCGCCGGAGGATACAGAAATTTGCTATGAGATATTATATTTTCTTAGCAAAAACAGAGAAAACAAACATGTGTTTATCCAAAAATATTTAAACAATTTGCCTTCCGCCTTAAAGGAAGATTTCAACTTTAATATTGAGCAAATAAAATATATCTCTTTACAAGATGGTCTGGAATATGCAATAAAGCAGTTTAAACTGGTTGAACAATCAGATGCCTACATTACCTACTTTATGGATGAGGTTATTGATTCAGAACAAAGGAACGAAACCAGTATCACTTCATTTTTAGATTATTGGGAAAAGAAAAAGGAGAGACTTAGCATTGTAGCACCAGAAAATTTAAATGCAGTACAGATAATGACGATACACAAAGCAAAGGGATTAGAATTTCCAATTGTTATTTACCCTTTTGCAAACACTAAAATTTATGACGAAATAGAGCCTAAGTTATGGTTACCTGTTGAGGGTTATGGAGAATTTAAAGAAGTACTAATAAATAAGAAATCAGAAGTAGTACATTATGGGGAAGCAGCCAAAACAATCTATGAGGAAGAACAGCATAAACTCGAATTGGATGCATTTAATATACTATATGTAGCACTTACGCGAGCGGTTGATAGACTGATTATATTAACAGAAATGCTTCTTAATACAAAGAAAGAATTTAAATTAGATAACTACTCCGGATTATTTATCCACTTTTTAAAAAGTCAAGGCATTTGGGATGAAAACAAATCCAGATATTCCTTTGGATCCAATGAATCCAATGATAAAGAACAAACGCTCCCAACAGAGCAACCGCATATACCATATATATGTACTCAAAAGAATAGTGCCCAATTCAATATCATTACCCAATCTGGTAGTCTTTGGGATAGCAAGAGAGAAGAGGCTATAAAAAAAGGTAATATAATCCACTATACTATGGGACATATTAAAACCGCGAAAGATCTTGAGCCCGCAATTGCATACATGATCAGAAAAGGAGATCTTAAAGTTGAAGAAGAAATTCAAATAAAAGAAACTGTGAAACAAATAATTTGGCACCCTAAACTCAAATCATTCTTCACCCCCGAAAATAGCGTTAAAAATGAAAGTGAAATTATTACGGAAAATGGCCTAATTTTACGACCAGATAGGATGGTTTTTAATAATAACAGGGTTACCTTAATTGATTATAAAACCGGGAAAAAAGCTCAAAAATATTACGAACAAATGCGCACCTATGCACACGCACTGAAAACCATGGGATATTTAGTTGAAAATAAGATAATAGTCTATATTGATAAAAAAATTACTCCAGAATTCATTAACTAGTTATGTACGGAAAAATTAAAGAATATTTAAGGGAAGAATTAAGGGACATAAAAGAAGCAGGACTTTATAAAGAAGAGCGTATAATTACTTCTGCTCAGGGAGCAGTAATCAAAGTTTCCAGCGGACAGGAAGTAATAAATTTTTGCGCAAACAATTATTTAGGTTTATCTGCTCATCCCGAAGTTATAAAAGCTGCCAAAGAGACCCTTGATACTCATGGATTTGGAATGTCTTCAGTACGATTTATTTGTGGTACCCAGGATATCCATAAAGAATTGGAGCATAAAATTGCAAAATTTTATGGTACGGAGGACACTATATTATATGCCGCAGCTTTTGATGCAAATGGTGGTGTATTTGAACCGCTATTATCAGAAGAAGATGCAATCATATCAGATGCTCTAAATCATGCCTCTATTATTGATGGTGTTAGATTATGTAAGGCAAAGCGATATAGATACGGCAATAGCGATATGGCTGATCTGGAGACCAAATTAATTCAGGCTAATAAGGATAATGCCCGATTTAAAATGATCGTTACTGACGGCGTATTTTCCATGGATGGATTATTGGCTCCTTTAGATGAAATATGCGATTTGGCAGAAGAATATGATGCCATGGTAATGATAGATGAATGCCATGCAACCGGGTTTATAGGTAAAACTGGCAGAGGTACTTTGGAGGAAAAAGGTGTAATGAGCAGGATAGATATTATTACAGGAACGCTGGGCAAAGCATTAGGTGGTGCAATGGGTGGTTATACAACAGGTAAAAAAGAGATTATTGATATGTTAAGACAGCGATCTAGACCATATTTATTTTCTAATTCACTTGCCCCGGCAATCGTTGGTGCTTCCATTAAAGTATTTGAAATGCTTGAAAAGGATACCTCTTTAAGAGATAAGCTGGAAAAAAACACAAAATATTTTAAAAAAGGTATGCAAAAAGCCGGGTTTGATATTATTGATGGGGATTCAGCAATAGTACCAGTAATGCTTTATGATGCCAAATTATCACAGAATATGGCAAATATGTTGCTCGAAAATGGAATTTATGTAATTGGTTTCTTTTATCCTGTGGTTCCCAAGGATAAAGCGAGAATACGGGTGCAATTGTCTGCCGCTCATGAAATTGAGCATTTGGATAAAGCCATCAATGCTTTTACAAAAGTGGGAAGAGCGTTAAAAATTATCTGAATACCGGTTTTAACTTAAAAAAAGCCTTAAAAAAAATAGGAAATTGATTTTGTTAATAATTTTTAACAACTTACATTTGCAGCTAAATAAACACTTAAACTTAAAATTTTGAACATGAAACAGCTTATCAGATTATTGGTTGTTGGCCTACTAGTAATGGGGTTTAACAGCATACAAGCGCAAAATGAAGATAATCCTTGGCAAATTGGTTTTGGAGTAAACGCGGTTGACTTTTATCCAACCGGTAAAGTAAGTTCATTCGGAAATGAGTACTTCAATGCAAATGACCACTGGAACATTTTGCCTTCTATCTCTTATGTTGGACTTACCCGTTTTATTGGTGATGGTATCTCCGTTGGATTTAGAGGTTCCTTAAACCGTATAAAAAAGATCGGTGACACCTCTGTTGACGACTTGTCCTATTATGGTATTGATGGAACAATAAAGTATAATTTTATAAAAAATACAACCATTGATCCCTTCGTTGAAATTGGGGGTGGTTATACCTGGGTTGCTGATATTGGAGCCGGTACTCTTAATGGAGGAATTGGTGCAAATGTTTGGTTTAACGATAATATTGGTTTAACCCTTCAAACACAATATAAGCACTCTTTTGAGGATTATTTGCTCCCTCACTTCCAACACATGTTGGGTCTTTCCATAAGGTTTGGTGGATCTGATACAGATAAGGATGGAATTTATGACAAAGATGATGCTTGCCCAGAAGTACCTGGTTTAGAGGCATTTAATGGCTGTCCTGATTCTGACGGTGATGGTATTGAAGATAGCAAAGATGCTTGTCCAAACGAAGCTGGTTCTAAAGAAATGAATGGTTGTCCTGATGCTGACGGTGATGGTATTGCCGATAAAGATGATGCCTGTCCAAATGAAGCTGGTCTAGCTGCTTTAGCAGGTTGTCCTGATGCTGACGGTGATGGTATTGCTGACAAAGATGACCAATGTCCTAACGAAGCAGGTCCTGCTGAGAATAATGGATGCCCATGGCCAGACAGAGACAATGATGGTGTATTTGACAAAGATGATCTTTGCCCAGACCTACCAGGTGTAGTTGCAAATAAAGGTTGTCCAGAACTTACTGAAGCTGTACGTAAGTCACTTAATGACTATGCCAAAACTATCTTATTTGACACTGGAAAAGCTACTATAAAAGAGCGTTCTGCTGAAGTATTGCAAAATATCGTTGCTATCCTTGAAGAGTATTCTTACGCTAGATTTTCTATTGATGGTCATACTGATAGTGTTGGTAGCGATGCTTTAAACCAAAAGCTATCTGAAGAAAGAGCCTATTCCGTTATGAATTATCTAATTGAAAATGGTATTGCTTCCAACAGATTAGAAGCTACAGGATACGGTGAAACCAGACCTTTAGCAGACAACGGTACCGCTTCCGGAAGGAAAACGAATCGTCGAGTTGAAATTAACTTGATAAAGCAATAAATTTCAAAACCCTAATTATTTAGAAAAAAGCTCCGCAACTGCGGGGCTTTTTTTATTTTTAAAAATGCAAAGCTTTTTAAATCAGATTGTGAAAGAATTATGGGAAAAGAATGATTCTTTTGATAATCTTATTTTTATACTTCCCGGTAAACGCGCGGGAACCTTTCTTAAAAACAGTATCTCCAGAGTAACCGAAAAAATAATTTTTGCTCCTGAAATTTATAGTATTGAATCATTTATTGAAATGATTTCTGGTCTTTCATATGCCACCAACACACAGCAATTATTTGAACTGTATAAAGCTTATTTAGATGTTGGCAGAGACGAAAAGGAAGGTTTTTATTCCTTTTCTAAATGGGGTCAAATTCTTTTGCAGGATTTCAACGAAATCGACAGGTACCTGGTACCTCCTGATAAGCTTTTTTCATACTTATCGGTTATCCAGGAAATGAATCAATGGCATCTGAAACCCAATAAAACCAAATTAATAGAAGATTATCTCAGTTTTTGGAATAATCTTGAAGAGCTGCATGCTACTTTTAATAATAATCTTTTAAAAAATGGCCTTGGCCATCAGGGCCTCGTCTATAGGGAAGCATACCATAAACTATCTGATTACCTTGATATATCAAAAGGTAAAAAGCACATTTTTGTTGGATTTAATGCATTGAATAAAGCTGAGGTTTTTATTATTAAAGAATTTTTAAAAGTAGGTAAAGCTGATATCTATTGGGATATAGACACCTATTTTCTTGAAGATAATATTCATGACGCAGGGTTTTTTATTCGGCAATACCAAAAGGAATGGAGCTATTTTGAGGACCATCCATTAAAAGGGTTAAGTAAGTCTTATTGCACAACAAAAAATATCCAAATTACCGGAGTGCCTAAAAAAATATCCCAGGCAAAATACGTTGCGAATTTGATTTCAATTATAAATAAAAAGGATCCAAAACAAATTGGAAATACAGCTCTTGTGCTGGGAGATGAAACGTTACTTAATCCCATATTAAATTCGCTTCCGGTTGAAATAAATAAGGTAAATATAACCATGGGTTATCCCTTAGATAAAACCCTCATGGCGAGTATGTTTACCCAGATCTTCGACCTTTATATTCAATTAGAATCACGCGGTTGGTTTTATAAGAACCTAGTTTCTTTTTTAGCTCATCCATATGTTCAGAAAATACTTTCCAACGATGATCTAAATATAGTTACACGACTAAAAGCGGAAATTAATAAGCGTAATTGGATTTATATAACTCCTTCCAAATTAGAATCAATATTTCCTGAAACTTCTGAAGGATTAACGCTCCTGTTTTCAGAGAAAAATGTCGACCCTTCATATTTTCTCGAAAGGGTTATTGCAATTATTGAACTCCTAAAAGTGAAATTTCAATTATTGGAAAACAATTTAGAGCTAGAGTATTTATATAACTTTTACACCTTATTTAATGAGTTAAAATTGCTTTCTATAAAATATCCATTTTTAAAGGATCTAAGGGCTGTACAAAGTATATTCAAGCAACTAATATCCACTGAAAAAGTAAACTTTAGAGGCGAACCTCTTGAAGGTATACAAATCATGGGGATGTTGGAAAGTAGAAGCCTCGATTTTGAAACTGTCATAATTACATCTGTAAATGAAGGTATCCTCCCGGCCGGTAAGACCAATAACTCATTTATTCCCTTCGATATAAAGAGAGAATTTGGTTTGCCTGCTTACAAGGAGAAAGATGCTGTCTATACTTATCATTTTTACAGATTGTTACAACGAGCTAAAAACATCTATCTTATCTATAACACTGAACCTGATGTCATTGAGGGAGGTGAAAAAAGCAGGTTTATTTCACAATTGCTAACAGATGAAAATCACATTAAAAATATAGTAACGAAAATTGCAGTTCCTCAGATAAACTCAATAGTTAACTCTCACGATTCTATTCAAAAGGATAGTGATATCATGAACAAAATAAGCGACGTACTCAAAAAAGGTCTTTCTCCCTCTTCGCTCACAAACTATATTAAAAATCCTATTAATTTTTACAAACAAAAGATTTTAAAATTGAAAGAAGCGCTTGAAGTAGAAGAAACCATTGCTTCAAACACCTTTGGGACTATTTTGCATAAGGCAATGGAAATTCTGTACGATCCATTTCTAGGTTCTTTTCTGACTGAAGGAAAATTAAAGGAACAAATACAAAAAATAAGAGCTGTCGTTAAAAGTGAACTTTTGAAGTTTTATTCAGAAGAGGATATTTCAAGAGGTAAAAATCTCATTGCCTTCAATGTCATTGTGGCTTATATTAAGAGCTACATTTTAAAAGAGATTCAGGACATTAAACATCATAATATAAAAATAATAGCATTGGAAAAAGACCTTTCAATCAAAATTGATGTCCCCGGGATAGAGACTCCTGTTACATTAAAAGGAACATTAGACAGAGTTGATGAAAAAGAAGGTATGCTTAGGATACTGGATTATAAGACCGGGAATGTTCTCAAATCTAATGTAGAAGTAGTTCTATGGGATGAAATCATTGAAAATTATGATCGCAGCAAAGCATTTCAGTTGCTGTGTTATTCGTTCATGTATCAAGTGATTAATCCCATTGAAATAATGAACGCCGGTATTATCTCCTTCAAGAATTTACGTTCCGGACCATTCTATTTTTCAACAAAAAATAGCAGGAATTCCTCAAATAAGGATTTTAACATAACTAAAGATACCCTTGACCTATTTCAGGAACAGTTAGTTAAGCTAATTCAGGAAATTGCAAATCCAGCAGTCCCGTTTATTGATAAAGAAGACTAATCCCTATTTTTTGTCTGGTCTGCTGGGTCTCACTTCTATTTTACTCGGTAGCGTTCTCGGATGCATTTTTAGTAGGTCAATCACCAGTTCACCTATATCCTCCGGTTGTATTTTCCAGGCATCTTTTTGGGTAGGTTCGTTATTGTTGAAATGTGTGGCTACTGAACCCGGCATTATGGTAGATACTTTAATATCATATTTACGGAGATCCAACATTGCCGCCTGGGTAAAACCAACAACACCAAACTTTGTAGCATTGTATCCAGCCGCTGTAGGGAAAAAATTGGTCCCGGCTAAACTTGCAAGAGTTATATAATATCCTTTTGAGTTTTTTAGAGCATCTACGGATGCTTTTAAGGTATGAAATACTCCGTTAAGGTTTGTATCAATCATTTGATGCCAATCGTTTTCGGATAATTCATCAACCGGTGCAAAATGTCCAACACCCGCATTGGCCAGAACGACATCAAGCTTTCCCCATTTTTGTATGATTTGTGCTACAGCACTATGCTCATTATCAAGTGTTGTAACATCACTCACAAGAGCAAATACATTAGGGCCAGATCCTAATTGTTTTACAGCTGCATCCAAGCTTGATTTGATTCTGCCACTTATAGCAACTTTAATCCCAGAGTCCAGTAATTTCTTCGCCACTCCAAGTCCAATCCCTTTAGAACCGCCTGTGATATAAGCAACTTTACCTGTTAAATCTATCATATCAATTAAAATTTCTGTAGTTAATTATCTGCGTTCACCTAAATATTAAAAAGCCCTAAATAATAAAACAAAAAACCCTCTTGCATTAGTCGCAGGAGGGTTTTTGTGGAGAATACCGGAGTCGAACCGGTGACCTCTTGCATGCCATGCAAGCGCTCTAGCCAGCTGAGCTAATCCCCCGTCTTTTAAGGAAGGTCAAAGGAACTACTTTTTGAATTAGTTTCAAAATTCCTCCGATTAAATTTGATCTTCTCTAATCCTTCTTAATACTTAAAACAAGAACAGGAACACGCACTGAAAATTCAGATTTAAGAATCGTGTTCTTCTCCCATAAATTTTTATAAAACCCACGTTTCCTTCTAAATACGGCAAGCAAATCCGGGTTAGTGGATTGAAAATGTTCCAAAACTCCTAAATAGGTTGTAGCATGCTCCGTAACCGTTAAATGGGAACACAAATCCATAAGAGAAGTATTAACTTTGAGATCTTCATCTGAATAACCAGGAGTCTTTACGAGAAGTAAATTTACTTTTGATTTAAATTTCTTCTTTATAAGTTTTAATGGCTCAAGGATTCTTCTTTGCGCTAAAATCCCGGATTTAAATGCTGCTAGAATATTTTTAAAAGGCTTAAAAATGATACTTCTTGGTACGATTAAGGTTGGAATATCTGTTCTTTTAACTATTCTCCCGGTAGTATGTCCCAGATATAATTCCTCGTTTACGTCATTACACCTCGGTGCAATAATAATAAGATCTATACCAAGTTCTTTGTCAATTTCCTTTAGTCCATCTATTATATCACCATTATATGTAGCAATCTTCATATCTACATTCTTGGAATCTACCTTTTCAATAGCTTCCTTGAGATGCTTCTTAGTGCTTTCTGTCACTTTCTCTGAAATATTCTTCAACTTCCCTGCTCCTGCCTTTGCCGAAAATACTTCCATGACATAAATTCTTGAAGAAAATTGCGCTGCAAAGTCCACCGCATATTGTAAGGTCTCGTGAGCATTAGGAGAAGTTCCTATGGGTACCAATATGTTATTCATAAGGTTTGGTATTATTAAATTAAATTTACAACTTATTTGATAAATTATTCATGATTAGATGTGCAAAGATACTGGAAATCCCCGAAATTCTTGGGCTAACCGCAGCCTGTGCAAAACGAATGGAAAAAATAGGAATATTTCAATGGAATAAAGAATACCCTTCCAGACAAGTTTTTGAAAAAGATATTTCCCAAAAGGAATTATTTGTTCTTGAATCTGGAAATACTCTTATAGGCTGCATAACTATTACCACAAATATGGATGAGGAATATATTCCTATTAACTGGTTAACACCAAACGAAAATAACATATATATTCACAGGCTCGCTGTGGGGCCTCAATACCAGGGCAAAGGCTATGCGCGAATGTTAATGAATTTTGCTGAAAATTATGCACGGGATAACAGGTATATCTCTATACGATTGGATACATTTAGCCAAAACAAAAGGAATCAAAAATTTTATGAGCAACGGGGATATCAAAAACTGGGAAATGTCTATTTCCATAAGCAAAGTGATTATCCCTTTTACTGCTATGAACTTGTTTTGTAATCCATTCTATTTTTGAAAACAGTTGTAAGTTTCAAAACCATTAATAGCTTAGCTATTCCTGCAACTATAGCCGGGATAGCTGAACCTGTTTTATCAATAACCGATACTGCTATTGTTGGCAATATTCAAACCTACGGCTTGGAGTCACTCGCAGCGGTTGGGATCGTAGGTTCCTTTTTGTCCATGCTTATTTGGATCCTTGGGCAAACCCGAAGTGCCATATCCGCGATTATCTCACAATATTTAGGGGCCGGTAAGCTAGAGGAGGTTAAGAGTTTACCGGCTCAGGCAATTTTTTTTAATGTAACTCTTAGTGTATTACTACTGCTTTCTACCATATTTATTGCAGAGGAGATTTTTGAATTATTAAATGCCTCGGGAAAAATATTAGAATTTTGCGTTACCTATTACTCCATCCGAGTATGGGGTTTTCCTTTAACACTTTTCGTATTTGCAGTAATGGGAATTTTCAGAGGATTACAAAATACATTTTGGCCTATGCTCATAGCTATTACTGGAGCCCTGTTAAACATCGTGTTAGATTTTATCCTGGTTTACGGTATTTCAGATATAATTCCTGCATATAACCTGGAAGGTGCTGCATGGGCAAGCCTTATTTCACAGGGCGTAATGGCCATAATGGCATTTGTCCTCCTGCGATTAAAAACCAATATTAACCTTATTCCCAGATTTCCGATACATAGGGAGTTGGGGCGTCTGGCTTTGATGAGTTTTAATCTTTTTATCCGCGCTATTGCACTTAATATTGCGCTTATTCTTGCTGTACGAGAAGCCGCAGCGTTGGGCGATAGATATATCGGAGCACATACAATAGCCATAAATCTTTGGCTTTTTGCTGCCTTTTTTATAGATGGTTATGGTGCGGCAGGTAATATTATGGGGGGTAAATTACTTGGCGCAAAAGATTACAATACCCTATGGTCATTAGCCAAAAAAATAGCTCTATATGGTGGAATGGTGAGTTTATTTTTAATGTTTAACGGTTTTCTCTTTTACAGACCGCTGGGACGTATTTTTTCAAATGACCCTATTGTACTGGAGACCTTCTACTCCATTTTTTTTATCCTTATCCTGGGATTACCAATGAATTCTATTGCCTTTGTTTTTGATGGCTTGTTTAAGGGATTGGGTGAAATGAAATTTCTCAGGAATGTACTGTTGACAGCCACTTTTTTAGGTTTTATTCCTTTGTTATTATTAACCAAATCCTTCGGTTTTGGCCTGCAAGGAATTTGGATTGCACTTACCATGTGGATGATAATTAGAGGTAGCGCCCTTGTATGGAAGTTCCGCAGAAAATTTCGCCCACTATTACAAAAGGTTTAATTTTACAAAAAACAATTCAAATGGGCACAAACAGACCCGCCGGAAGTCTTTATACCAAAATTGAGAATAGAACTGCTACCATAGAATTTGGCCATCCCGCAAGTAATTCTTTTGTAAGTGAACTTTTGGACCGATTAACTAATGAGCTTAAAAAAGTTTCTTCCAATGAAGCAGTTTCTATTGTAGTTTTAAAGTCAGAAGGAGATAGGGCTTTTTGTTCAGGTGCCTCTTTTGATGAATTGCTGGCAATATCAAACGCAGAAGAAGGAACAACTTTTTTTAGCGGTTTTGCTAATGTTATCAATGCTATGAGAGAATGTGTACAACCTATCATTGGTAGAGTACAGGGCAAAGCAGTGGGTGGCGGAGTTGGCCTTATCGCTGCTTGTGACTATGTTTTTGCTTCTGAAGCAGCTTCTGTAAGACTTTCTGAACTTTCCATCGGGATAGCTCCACTGGTGATTGCACCTGCGGTACAACGCAAGATTGGAATAGCTGGTTTTACCGAATTGGCTTTGTCACCTACCGAGTGGAAAAATGCTTATTGGTCCAAAGAAAAAGGGCTGTATTCTAAGGTTTATAATTCCATTAAAGAAATGGACAAAGAGTTGGATTTTTTTATATCAACTCTGGCATCATATAATCCAGAAGCGCTAAGAGCTATTAAAAAGATACTTTGGGAAGATACTACGTCCTGGAGCGAATTGTTGATCAATCGAGCTGAGTTTTCCGGTAAATTAGTCCTTTCACCAACCAGTAAGGAGAAATTAAAGAGTCTTAAGAAATAACTGCATGAAATTTTTTGAATTCATAAATGGCGATCTTCTCTTTCCAATGCTGGCTCTTTTGGTAGTAGCTATATATCTTTTTAATAGAATTAGAAACAGGAGAAAATTTAAAAAATAGGCTTATCTCCACTAATATTACGTTACAAAATAGTCTATGCTCCCCTATAAAGATTTTATACATTTGTAGCAGATTTAAAACGAATGCATAAAATAAGGATTACCAAACAATTCACTTTTGAAACCGGCCATGCACTTTATGGCTACGATGGTAAATGTAGAAATGTACATGGTCATAGTTATAAACTTTCGGTTACCGTAATTGGAATGCCCATTACAGATACATCCAATGTTAAACTTGGAATGGTCATTGATTTTGGTGACTTAAAAAAGATAGTAAAAGAAGAAATAGTAGACCCTTTTGATCATGCTACGGTATTTAATAAAAATACCCCTCATATGGAATTGGCAAAAGAATTAAAAGACCGAGGACATAAAGTAATCCTCGCAGATTACCAGCCCACCAGTGAAAATATGGTAGTTGATTTCGCAAGCAAAATTAGATCCCGCTTATCTAAAGAAATACAGTTGCATTCAATAAAACTTCGAGAAACAGACACTGCCTTTGCCGAATGGCATGCCGGTGATAACTAGGTTGCTTTATGTATCTTTGCACAAAATGAAAAGCATCTCTGTCCCAATAGGCAAAAAGGTATATTTTGCCAGCGATAACCATTTAGGTGCCCCAACACGGGAACAAAGTCTTCCCAGGGAAAAGAAATTTGTTGCATGGTTGGATGAAGTGAAAGCCGATGCTGCTGCTATTTTCCTGCTTGGAGATTTATTCGATTTCTGGTTTGAGTATAAAACCGTTGTTCCCAAGGGATTTACACGAACCCTGGGTAAACTTGCTGAAATTACCGACTCAGGTATTCCAATATTCTATTTTGTAGGCAATCACGATCTCTGGATGAATGGGTATTTCGAAAATGAACTTAACATTCCTGTTTATCATAAACCTCAACAATTCAAAATTAATAGTACCACTTTTTTTATTGGTCATGGGGATGGATTAGGGCCTGGTGATAAAGGTTATAAACGAATGAAAAAACTTTTCACAAATCGACTGGCGCAATGGTGTTTCCGTTGGTTACACCCCGATCTGGGAGTTAAGTTAGCACAATATTTCTCTATTAATAACAAATTAATATCAGGGGATGAAGACATTCACTTTTTAGGCGAGGATAAAGAATGGCTCGTGCAATATTCGATGAGAAAACTGAAAGAAACGCACCACGATTACTTCGTGTTCGGGCACAGGCATTTACCTCTTGAAATTACATTAGGTGAGACATCTACTTACGTAAACCTCGGGGACTGGATTTCTTATTATACCTATGGAGTGTTTGATGGTACCATACTCTCTCTGGAAACTTTTGAACAATAGATGCCTTTATCTTAAATCCTTGACTTTCAACTGTAAGCTAACCATACCATTCCAGTGATTTTCTTCTAAAGAGAAAACGGCACTAAATGGTTTGCCATTCTGCACAACCGGAAACTTACTCCCCAAATTAAATCCTATGGCTCCAACCGGACCAGAACCATATTGAGTTACTGCAAGTTTAAGATGTTTATTATCTTCTCCAACCCTTTTGGCATAGCCAGTATCTCGGAGGTTTTCTGTCATAAAGACAGGAGTCATATTACCCGGACCATAAGGTGCAAATTGTTGTATTATACGCAAGAGTTTCGGACTTATCTGATCTAAGTCTAGTTTTGCATCAATGGTGATCTCCGGAGTCAAAAGATTTGGGTCGATTGTTTCAGCTACTACCTTTTCAAATTGCGACTTAAAAATTTCATATTGTTCTTCAACCAAGGTTAATCCTGCGGCGTATTTATGGCCCCCAAACTGCTCAATAGAATCAGCACAACTTTCCAATGCATTGTAAACGTCAAAACCCTTGACAGATCTGGCAGATGCAGCCAATTTATCCCCACTTTTGGTGAACACCAATGTCGGCCTATAGTAAGTTTCAGTAAGTCTGGAGGCAACTATACCAATGACCCCTTTATGCCAGGTGTCTTTATAAACAACAGAAGTAAATCTATCTTCTTCCTTATTCCGGAGAATCATGGTAAGTGCTTCCTCTGTAATCTCCCGGTCCAATCCTTTCCTGTTGGTGTTAAATTCTTCTATTTCTGAAGCATATTTAATTGCCTGTTCCATATTTTTCTCCGTTAAGAGATTTACGGCATATTGGCCATGTTTCATTCGCCCTGCCGCATTTATTCTGGGAGCAATTATAAAAACGACATCTGTTATGGTGAGTTTTTTCTTCTGGAGGTTTTTAATTATTGCCTTAAAACCAGTTCTAGGAGCTGTATTAATGACCTCTAACCCAAAGTAAGCTAATACCCTGTTTTCGCCTGTTATGGGTACAATATCTGCCCCAATGGCGGTTGCTACCAGGTCCAGGTACGGAATGAGTTTATCAAAGCTATCCTCTCTAACAATGTTTAATGCCTGTATGAGTTTAAAACCAATACCACATCCACATAATTCATCATATGGATAAGTGCAATCGCTTCTTTTTGGGTCCAAAACGGCTACAGCATCTGGTATTTTCTTTCCTGGCCTGTGGTGGTCACATATTATAAAATCAATTCCTTTTTCACTTGCATAAGATACCTTTTCTATGGCCTTTACACCGCAATCCAATGCTATAATAAGCGTAAAACCATTGTCTTCTGCAAAGTCAATTCCTGTATAAGATATACCATAGCCTTCCGCATATCTGTCAGGAATATAAGTTGCCACATTAGGATATAGGGTAAGTAAATATGATGATAGTAAAGCTACAGCCGTTGTTCCGTCAACATCATAATCTCCATAAACAAGGATATTTTCATTTGCCCGTATTGCATTTTCTATGCGCTTAACAGCAAGTTCCATATCCCTCATAAGAAATGGGTCATGGAGGTCGGAGAGCTGGGGTCTGAAGAACTTTTTGGCCTCTTCATAAGAAGTTATGCCTCGCTGTAGCAACAAATGCGCTACGAACCGATCTACATTGAGTATTTTGGCTAAAGCTTTTATTTGCTCATCATCTTGTTTTGGTTTTAATGTCCACCGCATCGTACCGCTTTTTCAGTCCATTCTAATATAAGACGAATTTCTGCATCTTAAATGCAGAAATAACACTTTTATTTCTCTTCTTATCAATCTGAACTCCCCAGAAGGATCGGTATCAAACTTTATGGAAGATTGTTTTTATTTCAAGCTTTGCAAACTTCCTGAACATTTCCATTACACCACAATACTTTTCAACTGAAAGGTTTACGGCTCTTTGCAATTTTTTTTCTTCCAGATTGCCTCCCCAAAAATGATATTCTATGGTAACGGCATCATAGTATTTGGGATGCTCATCCGTAAGGTTAGCCGTAGTTTCTATACTGAAGTCATCTACATCAAGTTTCATTTTTTTAAAAAGCATAGCCACATCAAGCCCTGAACACCCGGCTAAAGCTGACAGCATAAGAGCTTTAGGTTTAAGGCCATTGCCTTCTCCTCCATCATCAGGACCAGCATCTATAATTAAATTTAATCCGGATGGATTATTACTCTCAAAGGCCATGTTCCCTAACCATTTGGTGGAAATTTGATTTGTCGTGCTCATATTTTTTCGTTTCTTGTGGAGTACAAAAATACGACCGCTATGCCACTTGTACAACCTCTTGATCCAAACCATGATACTCAAACCAAAGAATTAGCAGAATTCTTCAATGAGACCCTTGGGTTTTGTCCAAATTCTGTACTCACCATGCAACATAGACCTGCAATATCCAAGGCTTTTATTAACTTAAACAAGGCGGTTATGGCCAATGAAGGAAAGGTAACTTCTGCTCTTAAGCGAATGATTGCCTGGGTCAGCAGTAATGCAACCGGTTGTCGCTATTGCCAGGCACATGCTATAAGAGCTGCAGAACGCTACGGTGCCGAAAAAAGGCAATTGGATAATATTTGGGAGTACAGAACTCATCCTGCCTTTTCGGAAGCTGAACGCGCCGCTCTCGATTTTTCCCTGGCCGCTTCACAGGTTCCCAATGCGGTAGATCAAAACATAAAGACCCAATTGTATAAGTATTGGAATGAAGGAGAGATTGTTGAAATGTTAGGAGTAATTTCTTTATTTGGTTACCTAAACCGTTGGAATGATTCTATGGGAACAACCATTGAGGATGGAGCCGTAGAAAGCGGTGAGCTTTATTTGGGTAAATATGGATGGGAAAAGGGGAAACATAAATAAATTGCATTATTTACAAGGAAGTTGATAATATTTTCAACAGGATTCCAGAGCGATTATATTTATTTTTTACCGGCAACAACAATTACAAATTCTCCTTTTGGTGGTTTGCTTTCAAAATGTTCTAATACCTCTGAAATATTACCTCTAATGGTTTCTTCATACATTTTAGTAAGTTCCCTGGAAACCGAAATTGATCGTTTCGGGCCAAAAAATGTTACAAATTGTGATAAAGTCTTTAGAAGCTTATGTGGAGACTCATAGAAAACCATAGTTCGAGTTTCTTCTGACAGATCATTTAATCTGGTTTGCCTGCCTTTTTTTATTGGCAGGAAGCCTTCAAACACAAAGCGGTCGCTGGGAAGGCCACTATTAACAAGTGCGGGAACAAAAGCAGTAGCTCCTGGCAGACATTCAATTTCTATTCCCTGTTCAATACTGGCTCTGCTAAGTAAAAACCCCGGATCGGAAATAGCCGGAGTACCGGCATCAGAAATTAGCGCAATTTGCTCTCCGCTTTTAAGCCTTTGTACAATAGCATCTACCGTTTTATGTTCATTATGCATATGATGGCTCTGCATTGGGGTATCTATATTGTAGTGCTGTAAAAGTTTATTGCTTGTGCGGGTATCTTCCGCCAATATCAGGTTTACTTCCTTAAGAACTTTTATAGCTCTAAAGGTAATATCCTCCAAATTTCCAATAGGTGTTGGAACAATAAATAACTTGCCTGTCAGCACTGTTTTAAGATCTTACCCTCTTTTAAGGCAGTATGAGCAATATACATTTCTTATAATCTCAGTAAATCCGATACAAGAATTTAAGAGAATCTACGCTCAATAAGAGCAATAAACCTGATTTCATATTCTTCTTTTCCTGCCCATTGATTGTAATCTGGCTTAACCATATTTTCAATAAAGGCCATAGAGCGTTCTTGAGAATCTATGGTATTCAGTTGGGAAATTACCCTGTTGAAGTCTTCTGTGCTATCATTAAAAAGTTGTTTAACAAAGGCAAGTCTGTCGTTTAATCCCACCGTTATTTCTTTATTTGTGAGTTTGTCATTCAATGATTTTGGCTTGGAAACTTCTTTTACCGCTTGAGAACTATCTGCAGAGGCTTTGTTATTATCAGCCTTTGCGGTCTCAGGTTTTGCAACAAATTCTGCAAATAGCCTATCATTATCCTCATTATTCGGCATTTCAGAAACCATCCCCTTTATGGTATCAATCCCCTGAGTAATTATATCTTCCTCGTGTGGATTATTTTCAGGAACCGATTTATTTTCATTCATTACAGCATTAGCCATTTTTTCAAACCTTGATGCCAGAACATTTTTGGACACGTCAATTTCAATATCGTTGAGTTTTTCATCAATAAACTTAAGAACAGCCAATTTCTCGTACAGATTTCTCGCAGCTTCATATAATTCAGGTATCTCCATCTCCGTAAGACCCCTAGATGTAATAATATCTGTGGACATCTTTATTAATTCCTCTTTCAGTTTTCGCTTCATTTCTTTTTGTTTAGACTAAACAGTAAAGGTCTATCTTTTTTAATACTTTTATAATTCGTTTCATAAATAAGGGAATAAACCCTTTACTTTGGTTTAAAATTACAAAATGTTTCTCGAAAACACTGTTAATCATAAGGAACAATTCGGTTGGATAGAGGTTATCTCCGGCTCAATGTTTTCCGGAAAAACGGAAGAGTTGATTCGCAGGCTTAAACGAGCCCAGTTTGCAAAGCAAAAAGTAGAAATATTTAAGCCAATTGTGGACACCAGATATAAAGAGGAGAAAGTAGTCTCTCATGATGAAAACGAAATTCGTTCTACCCCTGTACCGGCGGCGGCAAATATTCGGCTTCTGGCAGACGACTGTGATGTAGTAGGAATAGATGAAGCTCAGTTCTTTGATGATGAAATTGTGACTGTTTGCAATGATCTTGCTAATATGGGGATACGGGTTGTTGTTGCCGGACTCGATATGGATTATAAAGGTAATCCTTTCGGGCCAATGCCGGCTTTAATGGCTACCGCAGAATACGTAACAAAAGTCCATGCTATTTGCACACGAACCGGCAATCTTGCCAATTATAGTTTTAGAAAATCTAATAATGATAAATTGGTGCTGCTGGGAGAAACAGAAGAGTATGAACCCTTAAGCCGGGCAGCATTTTACAAAGCTATGCTAAAAGAAAAAATTAGTAAAATGAAGGTAGAAGCTGAGGAGATAAATCAAGGTAAAAAAGATACCAATGCCTAGAGCTAAAGAGACTACACTGGAGTTGGATCTTGTGGCTTTAGAACATAATTACAATTATATTAGAACCAAAATACATCCTTCAACCATGTTTTTAGCTGTGGTTAAGGCCTTTGCCTATGGAAGTGATTCCGTGATTATTGCAAAAAAACTGGAGAAACTGGGAGTAGATTATTTAGCGGTGGCCTATGCCCATGAAGGAAAGGTCTTAAGGGAAGCAGGGATTAAAACACCTATACTTGTGTTGCATGCACAGCCTTCCAATTATTCAATGGTTATAAAATATTGTCTGGAACCCAGTCTATATTCCCCCAGAGTACTCCGAGAATTCATTAAGGCTTCAAAGGCACAAAAGCAAAAGGCTTATCCTGTCCACTTAAAATTTAACACAGGCCTCAACAGGCTTGGATTTTGGGAAAATGATATTGAATATATTGCCGATCAGCTTGTGGATAGAGAAGAATTGAAAATAAAATCAATATTTTCTCATTTGGCCGCCTCCGAAGACAAGTCTGAAGAAGAATTCAGCAAAAATCAAATTAAATCCTTTGAAAAGATTGCCGAGGAATTTGTTTCCAAACTGAAAATTAAGCCATTTATGCATATTCTCAATACCTCCGGGATATTCAATTATCCTGAAGCACAATTCCAAATGGTGCGAAGTGGTATTGGCCTTTACGGATATGGAAATGAAGCCGGGTATGATGCTAAGTTACGGCCTGTGGCAACATTAAAAACAGTAATCTCGCAGATACACAATATAGAACCTAATGAAAGTGTGGGTTACAATAGGGCTTTTGCTGCTGAGGGATATAAAAAAACTGCAACCCTGCCCCTTGGGCATGCTGATGGAATTGGAAGACAATATGGTAATGGAAAAGCTTCGGTTTTAGTGAATGGTACGGAGGCAGCAATTATTGGAAATGTTTGTATGGATATGATCATGATAGATATAACTGGCATTGATTGCAAGGAAGGTGATGAGGTAGTCGTTTTTGGAAAAGAGCATTCCGCCGAGACTTTTGCAGCTGGCGCAAACACAATTTCTTATGAAATTCTAAGCGGTATTTCTCAAAGAATTAAAAGGGTAATTACAGGAGGTTAATCAACTAATTTACATATTGTTAAGAATAATTATTTTAATTATCTTGTAATGGCACTTATTACCTAACCATTTAAAAACTAATGACATGTTAAAAGAATTCAAGAATTTCATTATGACCGGTAATGTAATTGATTTTGCAGTTGCTGTAATTATGGCTGGGGCGCTAGGCCTTGTTATTAATGGCTTCGTAGCAGACATTGTTATGCCAATAGTAGGAGAATTTGCAGGAGGTGCAGATTTTGCCAATTTAAAATATATCCTCACAGAAACCTCAGGGGCTGAGGGAGAACCGGGCTATGTTGCTGAAAATGCAATTCGATGGGGTGCGTGGGTAAACACCATTGTTAATCTCCTTATTGTGGGATTTGTGATGTTTCTTATTGTTAAGGCTTATAACAAAACAAAAACACCCCCAGCTCCTCCGGCGCCATCGGGTCCTTCACAAGAAGAGCTACTGGCAGACATACGAGACCTCTTGAAGAAGTAGTAGGTCGCTCCTTTTAAAGGAAGAATTAGAAAGCCCCTTGCATTTTAGAGTGCAGGGGTTTTTTCTTGTAAGGTAGTGAACATCAGCTTTTGCCCGTATTTTTTATGGAATTTGTGATTTCCCTATCTTCATAGTTAACCCGGGATTCTATAAAAGCCCCAAAGAAATACTCCCTCCTGGCGCGAGCCTCATGCTATTGTTACATATTTTTTAAACTAGATATAAGAAAGGGCATCAATGTCAACGTAGCTTGTTCAGGCAAACAGGCGATTGGGGTACGGGCGTGACGCCTGCAGCATCGTGGTGAAATAGCTGGCAATTTGCTATTTTAGATTAGCCTGATAGTAGTCACCTCACTCTTTCTAACACCCTATTCCGCTAATAAAGTGATGACTCTTAATTATGCCTTCTTTGTCAAAGACAGATTGATTACAATGGCCATAAGGAGCCAGATAATAAATGTTTCCCCATGTGTCATTTCGTAGGAAGCACCCGCCGATTTGGCTGCCAGTAATACAATGTAAACAATAATAGGTGATAAAAACAGGCTAATTACAAGACGTAGAATTGATTTTTTGTAATCCATACTTCATAGGTTTAGTTAGTTAATATTAGCGATATTTTATACGTTGGCAACTGCTTGTTTTTAAATTTTGATCTACTGTTAAGGAAGCAGTTGTTTGTCCTTCCTAAGGTAGGGAATTATTAAATATGATGGATGAATTAAAGATCTTGCAAGGTGAATGAACTAAACGAAGAGTATGCAATCATCGCAGTTTTTGACCTTACCGTAGTATGTTTCACGATATTTATGCATGGTCTTGATGGGCAGACCCATAAAGTATCTTTTAATATAGGTAACCTTTGCAGTGAGCTTGCCCATATTAACACTGAAACGTTTTTCTGTTTTCGTTTTTCTTCTGAATCTAGGGATGGGATGACACATAAAATACAACAACCAGCATATTCAAAACCAATTACCTGGTTGTCCATCCACCATCAATGAGCATTATTTCCCCTGTAATGAGTGAGGCGGCATCCGAGGCCAAAAACACGACAGCGCCGGCAACCTCCATAGGTTTGCCAATACGGCCCAGGGGAATCCTGTCTATTACACTCTGTCTAAAGGCCCTATCCTTTAACCAGGGTTCGGTACCCGGTGTTTCTATAAAGGTCGGCGCCACAGCATTGACGTTTATATTATACTTTGCCCATTCTGAAGCAAGGTTCTTGGTCAGGTGATTGACCCCTGCTTTGGTCATACAGTAAATAGACTCATTGTCCAGGGCAATAAAACCGGCCTGGGAACTCATATTGATAATACGGCCCGATCCCTGTTTGATCATTTGTTTGCCCACAGCCTGCGCAGTAAAAAAGTTTCCTTTTAAATTCAAATTAATGGTATGATCAAAATCCTCTTCGGTTACATTTTCGGCAGGGTTACCGGGGGCAACACCAACATTATTCACAAGGATATTAATCTTGCCAAAAGTTTCAATCGCACGGGCAACAGCATCATTGATTTGCTGAAGATCGGAAACATCCATTTGCAAACGGATTACCTTTCTGCCCATGGCCTTAATTTCCTCCTCCAGTTCAGCGGCAGTAGTTACATCCCTTAGGCCCAAAGCAATGTCCGCACCTTCATGTGCCAGAGCAAGTGCGCATGCCCTTCCAAGACCTCGGGCCGCTCCCGTAACAATCGCCACCTTGCCATTGAGCTTGAAATCTGGGTATTCTTGTTCAAATTTTTTCATATTTAAATTCTTATCGTAATAAACTATCGTTTATGTGAACTTTGTTTGTAAACATCTTGTCGCTTTGACAATTTTTTGGATAAATAATGGCTTTTTTAAACTTCTTCAATCTTTTTGCCGTGATAGTATTTTAGAAATGATATGTATATTTAGTATTCGTTATCCTTTAAAATTAATTCTTTTTTATGAACATATGCTGCTTGTTTTTGTTAGCTGAATTTGGCCCTGCAATCCCTACATATGTTTAGTACATTTAAACAATATGAGCAAACCATAGGGACAAATCAACAATCGACTACTTTCACTTGATTTTTACAAAGGTTTAACCATGTTTTTGCTCATAGCGGAGTTCTCACATCTATTTTCTTCTTATGGTACATCTGCTATTGGTTATATAAAAAGAAAATATTAATAAAAATTTGAGTTCAATTGATTTGTTCTCCGTTCAAGCCGAGCCTGGCCACCGCAGCGGAGCGAAGGAGTGTTTGCCCTCCGAAGTAAAACGAAGGTGAGCCTGCCCGCCTTAGGAGGGCCTGCCCTCCGCAGGCGGGCGAGCCCGCCTCTGGCGGGGTGGGACCACTTCTTATGGAATCCAATCTATTTGTTTAGATTGGATTTTTTGGTCAGATCGTATGCTTCAGCACATTTTGGAAAAGCTTTGTTGGATCAGGGGAGAAACTCAACCGGGATGATTTTTAAAATTTTGAAATCGGTTAGATCATTGCCTTGAATGTCTATAAAAACATCATCATTCAGCCCTTTTGCATTGGCCCTTTTGGCAAAATTTATTAAAACCCGGACAATACGATCTTCATAGTTGCCTACCGTTGCCGAAATTTGGTAAATCTCAAAGTTTTTAGGGGCAGCTTCATGTTCCTGAATATATGCTTTGGTAGGTTCATGGGTGTTTATAAAATGTATGGCATCAATTAAAGTCTGTGTTTTTATGCATTGCGATTTAAATCATTTAATAGTTTATAAGATAGTTTAAAGTTTTCAAGGTTCAAATTTTACTGTTTTATATAATGCAGCGGTTTTGAACCCTAAGCCTTTCATAGCAGCCTTTATTGCACCCCGTTTGTTTTAAATTTCTATGCCCAATAAGATGATCAAAGTCAAAATCCCAAAACAAGCGATATCTTCTATTACTGCTTTTATAATAATTGCAATGTTTTCTCGTTTGATTGATTCATTAACTAAAAATTAAACATATTAACAATGAAAAATCTTTTAATTATTTTGATGGTCTCTGGCGTTTTCGCATGTAATGTTCAGGGACAGGAATTGCATTTTGGTGTTAAGGCCGG
>CAZHWD010000208.1:0-20107 GCA_964536335.1 uncultured Eudoraea sp.
GCCAGGGGGATTATTAAACCCAATAAAGAACGTGTAGATATTAGCTTGATTAATTCCGGACGGGTGCTATTCTGTAGTCTTGCGAATAATAAGAAAGTAGCTAAAGGAGATACTCTCTTAATCCTAAATGACCAGGGAATAAACCAGAAGCTCAACCTTTCTGCATTTCAAACCCAGGAAACCCGTTCCTATATTAATGATCTAACCCTACTTTTAAATCAAAAAACTGTCCGGCTTACAGAACTATCTTCGCCTAGATATCAAAAGGTTTACCTGCACTACTATCAAAAACTCGGCAAACTTAAGATTCGTTTGCAAAAGATAAAACGGGACTTTGAGCGCTATAAGCTTTTATATGAAAAAGGGGTAATTGCCAGGGTAGAATATGATAATTACAAATTTGAATTTGACCTGGCCGTATCTGAAATATTGCAGCACAGAAAACAGCAACAAAATTCCTGGCAGGCAGATCTATCACAGTACAACAACACCCTAAAAGAGTTGCTCGCAAGTAAAGAACAGCTTGTAGAAAGTAAAAGTCGGTTCGTAATCACAGCCCCCGTAAGTGGAACCTTGCTTAGTATAAATCAGCTTGAGGCAGGAAGTTTTATTGCCGCTGGCAAGGTACTGGCTCAAATTTCCCCTAACACGGATCTATTGGTGGAGTGCTATGTAAGTCCGGCAGAAATTGGTCTGATCCGGGAACAGGTCCCTGCTAACTTTCGTATAGACGCCTATAACTACAATCAATGGGGTCTTGCGTCAGGGCGAGTGATTGAGATAGGAAAAGACATAGAATTCCTGGAAGACAAATCTATCTTTAAGGTACGCTGTAGCCTGGACCAGAAACACCTTCTTCTGAAAAACGGATTTAAGGGAAACCTAAAAAAAGGGATGACCCTGAACGCTAATTTTAAGTTGAGCAGACGAACGATGTTTGAATTACTATACGATAAAATGGACGATTGGTTAAATCCGGCCAATAATTCTATCGCCCTCCAACAATTTTAAATCTGAATGCAGGTGTTATGCGGTGAATGCCATGATCTTAGCTTGGAACAGATCATCCAGGTGCGCAATGGAAGGTTTACAACTAAATGTGTAATTAAAAATTAAAAAAAATGGAAGAAATGACTTTATACGAATTAAGAGAGACAGAAGGGGGAGTGCTATTTGGTGCACCGCCAAGGTTTATAATAAATGTCTCCATTGCAGCGGGCAAATCTGTTAGTGCCTGGTGGAGTGGATTTAAAAATGGAACGGAATTGTTTTAATTTAATAAAATCATAAAGAGTATGAGAAATTTAGATAAAAATGAATTGAAAAATATAGTGGGTGGTTATAAGCCTGCCTGGTATGAAATTCTCGCTTTTATGGCAGGAGATATGGCCGGGAGAGGTCTTGATTTTGCCCATGGATTTTGGGATGGGGTTAATGGTGTAGAAAGACATTAAATAAATTGATTTGATTATTATAACTTTTAAAATGTAATAAAAATGGAATTGGAATATTTAAAATTTGATGAAATAATAGGGATCAATGGAGGAGTCAAAAGCGACTACAATTTTGGCCATTCCGTTGGCAATCACCTTCGACATGGGGTGGAGACTTTTGGTAGTGTAGTTAGCTGGTTTGCTGAACTTTTTCATGGCTAATAAGTTTGCATTAAATAAAAAGTCACTCTTAAAATTTGGGGTGACTTTTTTGACTTACCGGTCCTGTAATTAAATGTATTATTTTATTCTCCTCAATCTATGAAGAATCGAAGTAAAAACTCCGGCAAAGAAGTAATTGTTCAAAAGATTAAAACAATAGTCAATTTCGTAAAGAATCCTGATAACAAATTGAGTAGATCTTACGATGTCAAAAAGAACCTTAAATCTGTTCTCACATTTTATTTAATTAAATTATTTTTTTTATTTCTATGGGTTATAGTAATGATAGCATTTCTTGATTTCGAACCACCTTCCATTGTCGAAATAAGTAATAAGATGTCACCACTGAGTTTTTTGCTATATGCATTATTATTTGGACCAATTTTGGAGGAAGCAATATTTAGACTTTCACTTATTTTTAAACCAATATATATTGCATTTTCCGTTTTACTTCTTACCTATGTGCTTACTTCTAAATTGGTTTATGATGTTGGTCATTTAGATATACAAGAGCATTTGCCAGTAAGAATAGCTGCATCATTTCTATCGGCATTTACCACTTATTTTCTTGCAAATAAATATTTAACCTATTTTTTAAAATTTTGGAATACAAATTTTAGATGGATTTATTATACTTCTATTATCTTTTTCGCTTTTCTTCATTTAGATCTTCTGGAGTTAACTTTTAATAAATTCCTACTTTTCCCGGCACTTACTTTTCCACAATTACTGGGCGGCACCATAAACGGTTATATTAGAATTAAATATGGGTTTATTTATTCTTGCCTATTTCATGGTATTAATAATATCCTACCCGCCTTATTAGTCCTGTAATAAATTGATAGTTAAGTGTGAAGTTTATGCGGTGAAAACAATGATATTAGAATAAATGAATCATCATAATGCGCACTGAAGGTTTTATTAATTAATACTTAATTATAAAAAATAGAAATAATGACAACAATAGAATTAAATACAAAAGATCTTCAAATAATTAATGGAGGAACAAAAAAAGATTATAACAATGGGCACGATTTAGGGGCAAAATGTAAAGATTTTTTATTATATGTGGCCAGATATTCCTCTGGGAACTGGCTATTATATTAATTTATTGAAAAGAACAGTAATTGGAAAACGCCTCCTTAAATGAGGTGTTTTTTCGATTAATTAAGTTCAATTTGCAGCCCGTCTGCAGCCAACCCTGTTATCTTGTTACCATAACAATTACCGTTTATGGCCAGGAGATCCATCAAACAACATGATATCACAGATTGTGGCGCAGCCTGCCTGGCCTCAATTGCTGCCCATTACCAACTGCAAATTCCAATAGCCAGAATCAGGCAATATGCAGGCACCGATAAAAAAGGTACTAATGTACTTGGCCTTTTAGAAGCGGCACAAAAATTGAACTTTGAAGTTAAAGGGGTACGGGGAGATTTTGACAGCCTTTTTAAAATACCTAAACCGGCTATAGCCCATGTAGTAGTTAAAGAAGTGTTGCATCATTATGTAGTAATCTATGAAGTGACTAAAAAGCATATTTCCATCATGGATCCTTCCTATGGCAAGCTCCAGAAAAAGACCCATGATGAGTTTCGAAAAGAGTGGACAGGGGTTTTGTTGCTCTTACAACCTGAAGAGAATTTTGTAAAAGGCAATGAAAAAGTCTCTGTTTACAAACGTTTCTGGTTCCTCTTAAAACCTCATAAATGGGTGCTCATGCAGGCATTTACGGGAGCTGTTGTGTATACACTTTTGGGATTTTCTACGGCTATTTATATTCAAAAGTTAACCGACTTTGTTTTTGTTGGCGGGAATACCAGGCTATTGAATTTATTAAGTATCATCATGGTAGTATTACTTGTGTTTCAGATGTTAATTGGGATATATAAGGATGTTTTTTTGATAAAATCAGGCCAGCAGATTGATGTTCGTCTAATCTTGGGTTATTACAAGCATCTTTTTAAACTACCCCAGCGATTCTTTGACACTATGCGCGTTGGAGAGATCATATCCCGTATCAATGATGCTGTAAAAATTAGGGCCTTTATTAATGGGGTTTCATTGAATCTTACTGTAAATGTGCTTATTATATTCTTTTCTTTTGCGCTGATGTTTTCGTTCTACTTGAAACTGGCACTAGTAATGTTAACAGTTATTCCTGTTTATGCCATGGTCTATTTTGTGGTAAACAGTCTAAACAGAAAAACGGAACGAAAGATCATGGAAAAATCTGCAGAACTTGAAAGTCAACTGGTAGAATCTCTGAATGCCGTTGGAACCATAAAGCGATTTGGGCTGGAAAGTTTCGCCAATATTAGGACGGAAACCAAGTTTATAAGTTTACTGAAAAGCGGTTATAATTCTGCATTAAACTCGGTTTTCTCTTCAGTAAGTAGCGGTTCAATTTCAAAATTATTTACCATCATACTTTTATGGAGTGGCTCCTACTTTGTCATAAAGCGAGAAATTACCCCTGGAGAACTGATGTCTTTTTACGCTATTGTAGGCTATTTTACCGGACCAGTGGCCGGCCTTATCGGTGCAAACAGGGAAATACAGAATGCCATGATTGCAGCAGACCGCTTATTTGAGATTATGGATCTGGAAAGGGAGGAAACCGAAAATAAGATTCATATTAAAAAAGGAAATCTTGGAGACATACTTTTCAAAAACGTTGCCTTCAGATATGGAACGAGGGTTGAGGTCTTTAAAAAATTAAATTTGGTTATTCCTAAGGGTAAGATTACGGCCATAATAGGAGAAAGTGGCTCTGGTAAATCTACGCTGATATCTTTATTGCAAAACCTGTATCCCATTCAAAAGGGAAGCATTTCCATAGGGGAAATTGATCTGAAATATACCGATAATACAAGTCTCAGGGATCTTGTTTCTGTTGTTCCCCAGAAAATCGATTTGTTTGCCGGTAATGTGATAGACAATATTGCCGTAGGTGAATTTGCCCCGGAAATGGAAAGGATTATTCATATCTGTAAGTGGATCGGTATTCTAGATTTTATAGAAAACCTTCCTAATGGTTTTAACACCTATCTGGGTGAAAACGGCGCAACCCTCTCTGGCGGGCAAAAACAACGGATAGCTATTGCCAGGGCACTATACAAAGAGCCGGAAGTTTTAGTGCTCGATGAGGCAACTTCCTCTCTGGATAGCAGTTCAGAAAACTATGTCCATAGAGCTATCGAAGGCCTCAGGAAGGCCGATAAAACCATTATCCTGATTACACACCGTCTCAGTACAGTACTGCAGGCAGATAAAATAATAGTATTGAATAAGGGTAAGGTATTGGAAGAAGGCTCACATAATTTTCTTTATCACTCACAAGGGCATTATTACCAGCTTTGGAAACAACAAATGCCAGTCGCTGAAGAATTACAGCATCAAAAAGCGTAATGTATAGCTATATAAAATGTATAAGAACCATTTGCCTTATAATAAAGGCGTTATGGTTACTGATTTTTTTTAATCAGTTTATAAGAACGTTAATAAATATCCAAGTATCGCTCCTCCCAAAACAATAAATGCGCTATTCAGTTTCTTGAAAACAAAAACTACAATTAAACTAACAAGGGCTATTAATATAGTGCGCCAATCAGTCAGGGTGTCGCTTCCCATGCTAATACATACAGCAACTATCAAAGCTACCGCCGCAACATTTACGGCATCTAAAAAGGCTCCTATGACTTTTGACTTTCGCATTTTGGGGATTAATGGATTTAAAATCAGAACGAAAAGAAACGAGGGTAGAAAAATGCCTATGGTTGCAGCAATTGCCCCCGCAACACCATTCATTTGCCAGCCAATAAAAGTTGCTGTGGAAAGAACTGGTCCTGGCGTAATTTGCCCTATAGCCACAGCATCAATTAAAGCCTGCCTCGTAAGCCAACCGTTTCCTACCAATTCTGTATCCAGAAAAGCAAATAAAACATAACCACTACCATATAATATTGCCCCTACTTTTAAAAAAGACAGGAAGATTTTTAGAGTTCCGAGTTTTAGTGGTTCTGTGGCTTGAAAAAGTAAGAATGGAATAAAGCTGTTTAAATTAGTTGTGTTTTTCTTGATAAAATAGATAGCCAAACCGAGAATTCCACAACCGAAGAGGGCTATAATTTCGTTGACACCTAAAAGACATATTATAATGGTTAAAATTCCCAGAATGGCAAGTTCTGTATTTTTTATTGCTTTTTTTCCAAGTCGGAAAGCAGCCATTAAAATGATTGCTATAACTGCGGGTTTAATTCCATAAATAAAAGGCTCCACCTTTGGTAATTGTCCATATTGTTGATAGAGCCAGGCAAAAATTGAAGTGATGACAACCGCGGGAAAAATAAAACAAAACCCTGCTACAAATAAACCTTTCCAACCGGCACGCTCGTGTCCGCAATGCATTGTCATTTCGGTTGAATTAGGTCCGGGAATTAAATTTGTTGCCCCAACAAGATCCAGAAAGTGTTCATGCGACATCCACTTTCTTTTTGTAACAACCTCATCTTCCATCATTGCGATGTGGGCAGCGGGACCTCCGAAAGCAATGCTTCCTAACTTAAAAAACAATTTTGCTATTTCCTTCAGTTCTTTTCCTCGGGACATTTTAAATTCAGTTCAATTCTTTTTTTTACCTGGATTTTTTAGCTTGTCACAATGGTAGTTTTTGATCTACAAGTTTATAGATATAGCAACCACAATGGCAGTAGCGCTGATAGCCATGATAACTAATACCAGTTTTAAAGCAAATTTAAACCATTTATCAAATGGGATTCCGGCAATGGCCAGGACTGCCATAAGGCCCCCATTGGTTGGGATTAGCAGATCCATCATAACCGCTCCATACTGATAAGCCAATACGCATACCTGCCTTGATATTCCAATCAAATCTGATAAAGGGGCTAAAATAGGCATGGTTAAAACAGCCTGACCCGAATAACTGGGTACCACGAAATGAAGAAGCGATTGCGAAACCAACATAGATATAGCCGAGAGGCTTTTTGGTAAATACTGCAAAGGGGTAAAGAGTCCGTAAATTAAGCTATCGATAATTAAACCTCGTTCCAGAATAATTGAAATACTACTCGATAAGCCAACTATCATTGCGGCAAAGATCATTACCTGAAAACCTTCAATATAAGCTACACTAGTGCCGTTAACCCCTAGTTTTCCTATTAATCCCACCAGTATGCCAAGCACAAAAAACTCGGCAGACATTTCATTAAAGCCCCAATTGTATTTTAATATACCTATTATTAAAATCACAAAGGACAAAGCCACCAATCCCAGGATTATAGCACTTCTTATATTGAGTTTTTTCTTTTGGAATAGGTGTTCATCTTCCTTAACAACCTTGTTTTTATTCGCATATCTTATTACCATAAACATCCATGTCACAAACGCGATAGCCATCACAATCAATCGGAAACCACTACCCGATAAAAACTCCAAATTCGTCTCTTTTTGAGCAATAACAACGGCAAAGGGGTTGATGGGGCTAAATGATGCCCCTAAAATGGCAGAGCCAAAACTAATGGCTACCGCTACAAACGAATTATAACCCAGCCGGGAGGTCAAATATAACAGAACCGTAGTCATGGCAATAATTTCTTCCTGAAGACCGCTTAACGCTCCACCCGCAAGAAATACCAGTGAGACCAGAATTAAGGCAATTTCTTCCCTGCCATTTAATAACATCGTTAAATACTCAATGCCATCTTTTAGGGCTCCTGTTTTTTCAATAACAAAAAAGCTTCCTCCTATTAATAAGATGAGAGCAATTAAATCGGCCCTTAAAATAATACCCTCGGGAATTGCCATAAAGGTCTCAGAGATAGAAACAGAAGGAGCTTCTATTTGCTCGTAGGAACCCGGAACAACCTTTGTCTGGCTAGTATCAGGATCGAGTATCCTTTCATATTCACCCTGAGGAACAATATAGGTTAATACGGCAGAAAACAAAATAAACCCAATCATGATTACAAGGGCATTCGGAAACTTTTTCATTTGGTTGGAAGGTTTTAGGCTCAAAAAAACAAGCCTTCATAAGACAATGAAGGCTTGTATTGTTTTTTAAACCGAATTAAATTAATTGTTGCTGGTTAGGTACATCATCAATCCGGTGAAATCTCCGTAAACCTGTTGACTTAAGATTTTACCCTCTGCATCAAAATCGAAAGACTCATATAAATTAATAGCACTGGTTTTGGCCGCGGTCGAATCTGTTGCAGGAAGTGTCACTTCCCAGGTACTGTAATGCCGAACGGAACCGTCTGGCATTTTCGTATCCGGATTAACTCCGGGCAATAAAACAGGTGGATCTGTTATCATTTTAAAATCAAAAGTGTCCCACATTTGCTTGTTGGAGGCCATCATTTCATCTAGCGTAAGTGATTCTTTTTCAGCTCCAACCATAGTTTCCATCATAGCAAATTCTTTTGAATACATTGAGTAGTCCAAATTTTCATTTTGAAACCCTTCTAAATTAGCCAATACGGTTTTTGAATTTGCCTCGAAAGCCTCGTTGGCAGAATTGTCAACTTCAGTTTTACATCCCAATAAAATAAGAGCAAAACACAGATAAAAAAATAGAATTCTCATAATGTTGATTTTTAGGTTAATATAAGCTAGAAAGTTAGCAATTATAAATTTTGTATGGGCAAGTTGCCGATAAAATATTAAGAGAATTCCTTTATTTTTAATTTGGAACTAAAAACAATTAGGATAGGAACTTCGAAGCCATATTAGTTTGAAATTTAAATGATTATATTTAAGAGGGCCGAAAATTGAAATATGAAAAGCCAGACTGCCTTTATCTTTCTTCTTCTTTATATATCAATAGGCCATTGTATGTTTCCCCAGCAGAATAATAATGAAAGTTTTGAAGAAACTACTGAGCTTTTTAAAAATCAGAAACCACTGTCCATAAAACTAAAATTCTCTGCTAAAAACCTTAGGGAAAATACCAATGATAGTACCTATATAACTTCTACACTTTGGTACAAGGACGCACAAGAACTATGGGATTCCATTAATATAAAGCTTAGAGCCCGTGGAAATTTTAGACGGGACAACTGTTATTATGTTCCATTGCGAATAAAACTAAAAAAATCTGTAGCAAAAGGAACAATCTTCGAAGGGAACAAAAAGCTCAAGGTTGTTCTGCCATGTCTGGAGGGTAGAAATGGTAATGACTATGTTCTAAAAGAGTATTTGGCTTATAAGTTATATGAAGATATTTCGCCCTATCATTTCAAAACCAGATTGTTGGACCTTGAATTTCTTGAAGAGAAAGGACAACGAATAAAGGAGCACCGGATCCAGGGCTTTCTAATTGAGGATATTGATAATGTTGCCGAGCGTGTAAATGGGAAGCAGATAAAAAGGCCTATCCATCCCTTACAGCATGACGCTGTTTTAGCCGTGGAAAATGCATTTTTTGAATACATGATAGGAAATACGGACTATTCTTCAAGAATTCAGCACAATCAACGGCTTTTGTTTATTGATGATAAAATTATTGCAGTTCCTTATGATTTTGATATGTCTGGGTTAGTTAATACGCATTACTCAACGGTGTCCAATATCCAGAATATACCCACTCAAATAGACCATGTTACACAACGCGCATACAAAGGGTATATGAGGGATGAAGAAGTATTCCAAAAAGTACGTCAGACCTACCTGGATCATAAAGAACAAATCTTTGCTTCAATAGATAGTTTGAAAATCTATTACCGGGACCCTGCTCAGTTATTGATAGCCAAAGAGTTTATTGAGTCTTTTTTTAAAATTCTGGAAGATGATAAAAAATTCGAGAGAAATATAATTAAGCGCATCAGGATAAAATAAATACAAGTATACAGAGCATACTAATAGGGTGGTGTCCTATAGTTTTAAAATAAATTTATAATACTTAGACCTTTTTAAGTTCATCATCAATTAATGCCAGGATATCATTTATTTCTGTTATAGCTGAAATGTAGGTCTGATCTTTTTCATTCATAACCATGACCAATAAAAACACAAGGTTATGAAATTCATTGGAAAAAATAAATTCTTGTTTAACAACTTCAGCAGCAGCAAAATTTATAATGGTAGTAATACTTCGAGCTGCATAATCCATCATAATATCATAATGAATATTCTCCATTCTATTAATATAATTATAGCGTTGTTCCAGAATTCTAACCCTGTTGATAATCCCTTGGTTGCGCAATAATTGTATTTCCCCGCTATTTACCAAAGTCTCATAAATATTACCTTCACGATCAAAATCGGAATAATCGGTAAAATTTGCAGCTATAATCCCAAGGGTATCCATTTTAGTACGGTCGTTAGCTGTTATAATTTTATTGGCATATTCAAATTGGGCCATGTAGTAATTGTTATGATTTATCTGACCCTGAATTAGTTTTTTATCTCCAATAATTCGATCTCTGATATTCTCATAAGTTCTTATCTCTGCAATTTTTTTCTCCCTGTTTTCATTCCAATTATCTACCTGAAAAGCCAGGGTAATACCAATCATTACCAGCAGTATTTAACCAATGGCATATAACAGATATTTTTTTACGTTCTTTCATGAATTAATTGCTGCCTAATCCCTTGAAATAATTTCATTTCTTCCTATAAATTTTAATCTAATCAGTTGAAAGATAAACTTTATGAATTTACTAAAGTATTTTGTGGAACCAAAGTATTGTTGAGTGGTTTCTATTTAACGGAGAGAACAAAAAATGCCCGAAACAATTTAATGTTAAATTGAAATATTTTTTTCTATTGATAAAAAAAATAGTGTGTTCGGACAATAAAAACCAGGATTCATCCTCGATGATTATAATTTTCCCCGCGAAAGTTATATTCTAGTATTATATCTCTACATCAGGATATAATTATTAACCATTAATCCACACTACAGAAAACATGAAAAAAATTATTCTCTTAGTTACTGCTATTGCACTTCTGGTAAGTTGCCAGGAAAAAGTACAGGAACCCCAGGCACCTATGCCGGATCCGAACATGGAAAAATTCCAAAAGAATGTAGAAACCACCAAGGCTTTTTTGGAAGCATTTTCTAACAATGACTCCCTTAACTTTGGCCAGTATGTTACGGACGATTTTATCTGGTCACCGCCCAGTGTGGGCAGAGACTCCTTGCCAAGAGCTGTCTGGGAAGAGGCCATGAAAGGTTTTATGAAAATGTTTGATAATAAAAAACTAACCGATGCTCAGTATTTTGCAGGCTTGGGAGAGGACCAAAAACCCAACGGAGATGTCAGAGCGTATGGGCTATGGAAGTCTAACTTTGCCGATACGGGAAAAGATGCAAGATTAAAATGGTATGCTGTCTTCTTTTTTAATGAAGAAGGTAAAATTACGCATCAGGCAGAATGGTATGACACCGCAGATCTGACTAAAGAATTTTAGGAATGCATCTCATATTCCTTGGTCATTATGTGCCAGGGAGAGTTTTCTAATGGAAAATCCGACTTTTTACGAAAAGTCGGATTTTTATATTTTATAATTCGTTTTGTTAATAAGGTTGAGCGGGTTGCCCGTTAAAGTGCAGATTCAATATCAATACCGGCTTCCAGTAAAAGATTAAAAATAAGTCGGTATTCATCCTCATTAAACTCTCCGTCCGCGTTGGCCATCTCACTCAACATCACTCCTAATGCGTGTTTTTTATTGTCTGGCATTGCCTTAAGGACTTGTATACACTCCTTAGCGGTAATTTTTCTGGCTTCTTCTATAAGAATGCGGTCAAATTTTAGAATATCCATTAATTGGGTAAGGAAGTCAATTTCACTTTTATCTACTTTCCCGTCTACCAGAATAACCTCATCAATGGCTTTTACTATGGCTAATTTTTCAGCTAAATTAAATTTCATTATTTCTTTTTATAGAATTGATATGATGAATCTCTGTTAATAGAATATTATATACAAGGTAATTAAAAAATGTCATTCTTACATCCTTTTTAACTGCTTTCCGACAAGAAGCAAAATTAAAAAAGGTTTTGTAACTTATCTAATATAAATCCACAATAATATAGCATGTTAAATAAGCTTACGATCCCATGGCCTGCAACGATGCTTTGTATATTCCTTCTACTAAGCTGCAATAATCAGAAATCTATTGAAGATAAAGAAGATGGATCAAATGCAGAAACTGAGGCATCTCTTACGGATTTCGAATTGTTAGATATGGTTCAGCAACAGACTTTTAATTATTTCTGGGAAGGAGCAGAACCGGTCTCAGGTCTTGCCAGGGAACGTTTTCATACAGACAATAACTACCCTAACCATTCAAAAGATATTATAACATCCGGTGGCTCGGGATTTGGGTTGATGGCTATCCTTGTGGGTGTTGAACGAGGCTTTATCAATAGGGAAGAAGCTATAGAACGGTATATAAAAATAGTCAATTTTCTGGAAAAAGCAGACCGATTTCATGGCGCCTGGCCGCATTGGTTAAATCCGGATGGTACGGTTTATCCTTTTAGTCCGGCTGATAATGGGGGTGACCTGGTTGAAACTGCTTTTTTGGTGCAGGGTTTGCTTACGGTTAAAGAGTATCTGGATGAGTCTGAACCACAGGAAAAAGATCTGGCTGCGAGGATAATTAAACTTTGGGAAGACGTTGAATGGGATTGGTATACCAGGGGAGGCGAGGAAGTGCTTTACTGGCATTGGAGCCCACAATATAATTGGGAGATGAATTTCTCAATTGGGGGCTATAATGAATGCCTTATTCTATATGTGCTGGCCGCTGCTTCTCCAACTCATGGAATTGATAAAAAGGTATATGATAACGGATGGGCCAGGTCAGGGGATATTCTTGCAGACACTACCTTTTATGAGCTGGAGACGGAATTGGATCATCATGAGTATAGCAATGAACCGGTAGGGCCTTTGTTCTGGGCGCATTATTCGTATTTAGGATTGGATCCCAATGGCCTGCAAGACCAATTTGCAGATTATTGGAAATTAAATACAAATCATGCATTAATCCATTATGCTTATTGTGTAGACAATCCGATGGATTTTGAAGGATATGGTAAAAATCAATGGGGGCTAACCTCCAGTTATTCAATAGGCGGCTATGCAGGCCACAACCCAACTAATGATCTTGGTGTTATTTCACCCACCGCGGCCTTATCTTCTATGCCTTATACTCCGGAACAAAGTACCGACTATCTAAGACAACTGTATTCAGAACAAGATTCACTTATAGGAATATATGGGCCATATGACGCCTATAGTAATGAGTATAATTGGTATTTGCCCAGATACCTGGCTATAGATCAGGGACCCATTCCGGTGATGATAGAGAACTACAGGTCCGGCCTGTTATGGAATTTGTTCATGAAAAATGAAGCAGTTCAAAACGGCTTAAGGAAATTAAACTTCAGCAGTCCGCACTTGCAATAATATAACTGAATTATGATACGAAGAACCCCTTTATTCCTAATGTTATTTTTGTTTATGGCACTAAATTTAAATGCCCAGGGCATAACCGTACTTTCTTACAATATTCGTTTAGATGTGGCTTCTGATAGCCTGAATCGTTGGGATAATAGGAAGGACTTCTTAATTGGTCAACTCAACTTTAATGAACCCGAGGTTTTTGGTATTCAGGAAGGGCTGTTGCATCAGCTGGAAGAAATAAAGAATGGTATGCCCGAATATACCTATATTGGAAAAGGTAGAGAAGACGGACTTAAAAATGGCGAGTTTTCCGCAATTTTTTATAATCAGGATAAATTGGAATTACTGGAAAAAAACACCTTCTGGCTTTCCGAAACACCAGAAATACCGTCAAAAGGGTGGGATGCAGCCATAAAAAGAGTCTGCACGTATGGCCTATTTAAAACCAAAAGTGGAGGCCAAAACTTTTGGGTATTCAATACGCATTTTGACCATAAAGGTGAAGAAGCAAGAAAAGAAAGTGTATTCTTAATCATTGAAAGAATAGAAGAATTAAATAGGCAGGATTACCCGGTAATACTAACAGGCGACCTTAACCTGGAGCCGGATCACCCGAGTATTTTATTGCTCTCCAGTGCCATGCAGGATAGCTATCTGCTTGCAGGGGATAAGGCTTTTGGTCCTGAAGGTACATTTAATGGCTTTAATTTTTTTGAACCCGTAACACGAAGAATCGATTATATATTCATTTCCAAAACAGGATTTCAGCTTCTTAAATACGCCATTTTGAGTGATTCGAAAGACTTGAGATATCCTTCAGATCATTTCCCTGTTTTCGCTAAATTATCCATTACCGAAACAGAATGAGGATAGCCCCTGCGGCTGTTAAAATCAGTATCAACTTCCTGTAAAAATTTTCACGAATAATTTTAACCAACCGTACACCTATAAATAGTCCTAATATGATCCCGGGCATTAGCTTTAAATCAATAATTAATGTTTCCCAACTAATAGTTTTCCAGACAAAAATGTGAAAAGGTAGCTTTATGGCATTTACAATCAGAAACAGCCATGCCGCAGTGCCTATAAATACGTTTTTGGGAAGTCGCATGGCCAAAAAATAAATATTTGAAAATGCTCCGGCCAAATTTCCTATCATAGTGGTAATGCCGGCCATTACTCCCATAAAACCTCCAAAAGCCCAATGTGAGGGGACAGATTTTGATTTTCGCAAATCCCACCAATACATAAGCAATACACTCCCCAGAATAATACCCGACATTCCAATTTTAAATGTCTTTTCGGGAAGGTTTTTTCCTATCAGAACCCCTATCAACAGACCTAATATCATCCAGGGTAGAAAGCGTAATATATATTTCCATTGTGCATGCCTGTTGTAATAAATTACAGCAAAAACATCGCCAACCAAAAGTAAAGGTACAATCAGACCCGTAGATTCTCTGGCTCCGAAGGCGAGTGCCATAAGGGTGACAATAATAATTGCAATACCTTTTAGTCCTGCTTTAGAAATCCCCAGAATTACTGAAGCAGAAAATGCCAATATCCAGGAGGTGGTGGTAATTTCCAATATAGGAGGTTAAAGAGATTAATAGGTTTAAAGAACAAAAAACAAAAGTATCCTAAAAAATAATATCTTTATGCCTCGACCAAAACCAAACTATGGAACTAAGCACGTTAGACTACTCGTTTATAATTGTATTTTTCTCAATTGTTCTTCTTATCGGGATTCTTGTTTCAAAAAAATCAGGGAAGAGTACCTCAGAATTTTTCTTATCCGGAAGAACTATGCCCTGGTGGTTACTGGGACTTTCCATGGTGGCAACCACATTTTCTACAGATACACCAAACCTTGTGACTGATATTGTAAGGACCAACGGTGTTTCTGGTAACTGGGTCTGGTGGGCCTTTCTAATTACTGGCCTGTTAACAGTATTTGTTTATGCAAAACTTTGGAGAAAATCTAATGTAAATACGGATCTCGAATTTTATGAATTACGTTATGGTGGTGCACCGGCAAGATTTTTAAGAAAGTTTCGCGCTGTTTATCTCGGTGTTATTTTTAATGTGATCACAATGTCTGCAGTTACCCTGGCGGCCATTAAAATTGGTGGAATAATGCTTGGATTGGAACCCTGGCAGACTGTAATAAGTGCCGGATTAATTACAGTAACTTTTAGTGCATTAGGTGGATTTAAAGGCGTTGTTTATACAGATTTCTTATTGTTTTTTGTAGCTATGGGAGGCGCAATTGGCGCAGCATATTATTTGGTAAATTTACCCGAAGTTGGTGGGATACAAGCACTTATGGCCAATGAAAATGTGGCAGACAAACTCTCTATTCTGCCAGATTTCAGCAATAAGCAGGCTTTGATCACACTTTTTATTATACCTCTAGCGGTACAATGGTGGAGTTCGTGGTACCCGGGAGCGGAACCTGGTGGTGGAGGTTATATTGCGCAAAGAATGTTGGCGGCAAAGAACGAAAATCATGCTATTGGAGCTACCTTTTTCTTTAATATTATGCATTATGCCTTAAGGCCGTGGCCTTGGATATTGGTAGCCCTGGCTTCTTTGGTGATATATCCGGATATTGCCAGTATTCAGGAGGCATTTCCAAACGTTGCAGATGATAAATTAGGACATGACCTGGCGTATTCTGCCATGCTAACTAAATTACCCAGCGGCCTTCTAGGTCTGGTTTTAGCGTCTTTAATTGCGGCTTATATGAGTACAATTTCTACCCAGCTAAACTGGGGATCATCTTATATAGTTTATGATTTTTACAAACAGCAGATCAACCCCAAGGCTTCCGAAAAAAGGTTAGTTGCGGTTGGGCGTTTGTCTACTGTTGGCCTTATGGTGCTTAGTGCTCTTCTTGCATTGCTTCTACAAAATGCTCTTCAATTATTTGAAGTACTGCTCGTTTTTGGTGCTGGCACCGGTTTAATATTTATTTTAAGATGGTTTTGGTGGCGTATTAATGCCTGGAGTGAGATTACCGCTATGTTTGCCTCAGGAATCATATCTATAGTTCTTAAACTAACTGCTGTGGGGCCATTTCTGTTCGCAACAGATACCGGTGTTTTTCCAGACTGGGCGGAGTATCCCTTTGTTGTTCTGGTTACCACTATCATTTGGCTGGCCGCTACTTTTATGACCCAACCGGAATCTAAGACAGTGTTAAGGGACTTTTATAAAAAAATTCAACCAGGAGGGCCTGGCTGGCGTAAGGTTATTAAAGATGCAAATGCAGATGGGGTGGTAATTTCCGATCCTAATGAGAAGTGGAGTGTTCCACAGGGAATTTCAGCAATGGCTTTAGGCTGTGTGCTTATTTATACCTGCATGTTTGCTACAGGATATTGGATTTATGGGGAAACAAAACTGGCCATTATATTAACAGTAATAGCAATTGTTTCGGGAACTTTATTAACAAAGGTCTGGAATCGGATGAAAGAAAATATATTGTAGTACTATGAAGGAAAGAATTATATCTGTTGATATTTTTCGGGGTCTTACTATAGTGCTAATGATTTTGGTAAACACGCCGGGAACCTGGTCTCATGTTTATGCGCCTTTTTTGCATGCCAAATGGCATGGATATACATCTACTGATCTTGTATTTCCATTTTTCCTTTTTATAGTAGGAACCTCAATTGCTTTTTCTTACAATAACAAAAAGGCTACGAAGGCTACTTATAAGAAAATTGCAGTAAGAGCTTTAAAACTAATAGGTTTAGGCCTTTTTCTGGGAGCATTTACAATACATTTTCCTTTTTTTAAGGATTTTGAAAGTATTCGGTTTCCGGGTGTTTTGCAACGTATTGGGGTAGTATTCTTTTTTGCTGCTATTTTGTTTATAAATTTTAACTGGAAGGTACTTCTTGGAATTTGCATAGCAATAGTTTTTGGGTATTGGATATGGATGGGATTCATTCCAATTAATGGGATGGAGCCTACTTTTGACAGGGCAGCCAATAACTGGGCTAACTATATAGACTTCAATGTATTAGGAACTCACATGTACAAAGAAGACTATGATCCCGAAGGATTATTAAGTACGCTGCCTTCTATAGCGACTTCTTTGATGGGCATATTTACGGGTTTGATACTTTTGTCTAAAAGAGCTAAAAAAGAAATATTACTATTTCTTCTGGGAGCAGCTCTTGTCGTATTAGGACATCTTTGGGATCTTTTATTTCCAATTAACAAGGCTCTTTGGAGCAGTAGTTTTGTTTTAGTCACTGCCGGGTGGGCTAATATTTTTCTGTCCTTAATTTACTATTTGACCGATGTGAAAGGGCTTAAATTTGGAAGCATTTTCCGGTATGCTGGCTCTAACGCAATTACGGTCTATTTTTTATCAAGCTTTGTAACCAAAATATTTTATTCGATAAAAATTAATGAACAAACAACACTTCATCAATGGTTGTTTCAGAATATATACATGCACGATTTTATGCCCGTGGAATTGTCTTCCCTCCTATATGGATTAACAGTAGTTTCATTTTATTTGCTGTTAGCATATGTATTGTACAGGCGTAAAATATTTATTAAGGTTTAAGGTTACAGGCAAAACTTAAATATGCCTGCGAGATAGTAAAATATTTTGCAATCAGGATTGTAATTCCAGATACCGGGAAACGTACTTACCAATTACATCAAATTCCAGGTTCACCATACTACCAATTTCATATTCTTTAAATCGGGTATGCTCATAGGTGTATGGAATAATTGCTACACTAAAGGCATTCCTTTCAGAATTAACGACTGTTAAGCTAACCCCGTCTACTGTAATGGATCCCTTTTCTATGGTAATATTATTAAGCTTCGGATCATATTCAAAAGTAAACATCCAACTTCCATCATTTCTGGTTATTTTTCTACAAATAGCAGTTTGGTCTACATGGCCTTGAACCAGGTGTCCGTCTAGTCTCGCGCCCATAACCATGGCGCGTTCCAGGTTAATCACTTGCCCCTCTTTTAATTTTGAAAGGTTTGTCTTTTGCAGGGTTTCATCAATAGCAGTAACTGTATAATAAAGGGCTTCTTTTTCAACAACCGTTAGGCATACCCCATTGTGCGATATACTTTGGTCTATTTTTAATTCGTCCGTAATAGGTGAACTTACCGTTATGTGAAGATTGCCTCCTTCTTTTTGCAATCTGTATATTTTGCCTAAAGTTTCAATTATTCCTGTAAACATGTATCGTTTAAAATAAGTAGTTTTGCTCTGTAAAAGTAGAAATAAAGAGTTTGATAACATGGAGGAAAAGACAAAAATAAGGATTGGGATATCTATTGGTGATTTGAATGGAATCGGTTGCGAAGTTGTGTTAAAAACATTTGAGGATCCAAGAATGACAGATTTTTGCACTCCAATTATTTTTGCATCAAACAAGACCATATCTAAACAGAAGAATCATCTTAGTATCAACATTAACTACAATGGAATTAAGGAGACTTCAAAAGCTATAGAGGGCAAAGTTAATGTAATAAATGTCTGGAACGAGATTCCAAATATACTCTATGGAAAAGCTACTGAAGAAAGTGGCACATATGCTTTAAAGTCACTTCGGGCAGCGGTAAATGCCTTAAAAAGGAATGAAATAGATTTACTTGTAACGGCGCCAATTAACAAAAGCAACATACAAACCGAGGATTTTAACTTCCCGGGTCACACGGATTATCTGGCAAGTGAACTGGAAGGAGAAAGTTTAATGCTTATGGTTACGGAGAGCTTAAGGATAGGATTACTAACAGATCATTTAGCTGTAAAAGAAGTACCTGAGGCTATTACGCCAAAACTTATACGCAATAAAATCCGGATTATGGAAGATACCTTAACAATGGATTTTGGCATCCGTAAACCAAAAATTGCCCTTTTGGGGATTAATCCCCATAGTGGAGACAACGGGGTCATTGGGAAAGAGGATGATGAAGTATTAAAACCGGTAATTCGTGAATTATCGGATGAGGGGCACTTAGTATACGGCCCGTATGCAGCAGACAGTTTTTTTGGATCTGAAGGATATAAGAATTTTGATGCAATTCTTGCAGCTTATCACGATCAGGGTTTAATCCCCTTTAAAACCCTCTCTTTTGGAAAGGGGGTAAACTTTACTGCAGGGCTGTCAAAAGTGCGCACATCTCCAGATCATGGCACGGCATACGAAATAGCTGGTAAAGGTGAAGCTGATCCGGGTTCGTTTAAAGAAGCAGTTTTTATGGCAATAAATATTTTCAGGAAAAGAAAGGAGTTTCAAAAACTCATGAAAAATCCATTGCAAAAACAGAAAATAAAACGAGCATGATATTGATATAACTCTAGTAGTTTATAGCATAATTCCTGGTAAATATATTTCCTTTTTAATTGGGGTTTTAGAAAAAAAAAGTATCTTTGCACGCCTTAAACTAGTGTATAACGAGATGAAGAATAAGGAATACTGTATTCCTTTTGCAGGATTAAAACAAGGGAAGCACAAGTTTGAATATCAAATAGACAATACGTTCTTTGAATCTTTTGATTACCATGAATTTAATGATACGGCGATTAAGCTACACATTGTATTAGACAGGATGTCAACAGTTCTTGAGCTTGAAATGAAGACTAAGGGTACGGTAAATCTCAATTGTGATCTTACCAACGAACCTTTTGATCAAAATATAGAAGCTTCTTTGAAACTTTTAGTAAAGTTTGGGGACGTTTACAATGACGAGGATGATGAAATACTCATTATTCCACACGGAGAACATCAGATTAATATTGCGCAATACGTTTACGAAATGATAGTACTGTCAGTACCCTCAAAACGTATACATCCGGGAGTATTAGACGGCACATTAAATTCAGAAGCACTTAAAAGGCTTGAAGAATTGCAACCAAAAGAGAATAAGAAAGACAAAAATAAAATAGATCCCAGATGGGAGGCATTAAAAAAATTACTAACGGATAAATAGATTACAAAATGGCACATCCTAAAAGGAAAATAT
>CAZHWD010000209.1:0-26407 GCA_964536335.1 uncultured Eudoraea sp.
CAGCATTGTATACATAGAAGACGAAGATTTTGATCTTGGTTTCAATACATCAGAATACCTTCCGGAAGATTTCGATCCTTATAAATATTATTTTGATCTGAATTCCATTTCTTATGTGGAGGATGTTTATGTTTATATTGATAATGAAAAGAATTTACCAAGACATTTTGATGTATTTGCAAATCCGTCGGATTTCCGAAATGTGAGTTACATTGATCCAATGGACGAAATACAATTGGAGTTCGAAACTGAACAGTACTTACCAGTGGACTTTAATCCTTATGCAAGAACTTTATCAATAAATAATAATTCCCTGTTTTAATTAAAACATTAGAAAATTAATAAGCCCTGATCATTGTATCGGGGCTTTTTTATTAAAACAATATTGGGATTACATATTGGAAAACTAAGATCAATAAAACAACAGCAATAAGGTTTAAAATTATACCAACTCTTGCCATTTGATGAACCTTAATATAGCCACTGGCAAAAACAATTGCATTTGGGGGGGTGGCCATTGGTAACATAAATGCACAACTACTGGCAATTGTCACCGGGATCAACAGGTATATTATTGGTATGTCCAGGCCTATCGCAATTCCCGCTACCACTGGAGCCAAAACAGCAACCAGGGCAACATTACTCATTAATTCGGTCATAAATAACATAAGGATTATGAGAAGCGAAGCCGTAAACAGAATACTTATCTCACTGGCAGCAATAGCATTGGAGACAATATCTACAATACCGCTGACAGACATTCCATTTGCAAGGGCCAGTCCTCCTCCGAAGAGAATGAGAATGCCCCAGGCTAATTTTTGAGTATCATGCCATTTGATAATAAAATCACCTCTTCTGATATTATAGGGAACAGCAAAAAGAGAAATTGCAGCCATCATGCTAATGATAGTATCTGAAAGTCCTAAACCTGGGAATATTTTGTTTATCAGGGTTCTAAAAATCCATAGAAATACTGTTATCCCGAAAATGACCAAAACCATTTTTTCCTTACCTGAAGTGGGCCCTAATTTTTTTAATTCTGAGTTTATTATTTCCCTGGATGCCTTGAATTGAAGTTGTCTGTTTGGAAACATCCATTTTACCAGAACCAGGTAAGATATGATTAGTAATATTATAGAGATAGGAAGACCCAGGGTCATCCATTTTAGAAAGGAGATCTCTATGTTATATTCATTTTCTAATAGCCCTATCATAACAGAGTTGGGAGGAGTACCAATAACGGTGGCAATACCTCCTGCGTTTGCTGAAAAGGCTATGCCAAGCATAACACTAAGGGCAAAATTTTGATCGTTTTTAGTATAACCGTCTTCGTCATTAATTAGTAAACCAATTACAGACATGGCTATGGGGAGCATAACTACTGTACTAGCTGTATTACTTATCCACATGCTCAGTGAAGCCGTTGCTATCATAAAGCCCAGAACCACCTTATTGGGGGTAGTGCCGGTTATTTTAATGATGTTGAGGGCGATTCGTTTATGGAGGTTTACCTTTTCCAAGGCTAATGCCAAAACAAAACCTCCGAAAAACAAGAAAATTATTGGACTTCCATAATTGGCGCCCACATCTGTTATCGACATTATTTTCATGACAGGGAAAAGAACGAGTGGCAAAAGTGCTGTTACTGAAATGGAAACGACTTCAGTAACCCACCAAATGACCATCCATAAGGCAACGGCAATAACGCCATTTGCACTTTCATTTTCGGGAATAAAGTTTGGTAAATTTGTAAAAATGAAGAAAAGCAGCGGACCGGATATAAGTCCGAGTTTCTTGTTAAAGCCCATTTAGTGTATTTTAGGCCCTAAACTATACCTTTTACTTTAGTTTTAAAAATAAAAGGGAGCAAGCTTGCTCCCTTTTAAATAATATATAAAATGCTATTCATTTAAATTAATAGGATTCAGGTTAGTGTCTGTTAGGCCATATAACAATTTTACCTCTCCTTCTACGTCAAATCCGGCAATAAAAAATAAATTGCCATCAATATTCAGTATTTCAGGTAGATAATTCCCCGGATAATTAAGTTCTTTAATTTGACTTCCATTATTGTCAAATTTTCTTAAATTCCCATCGCTGGAAAGTACAAAGGAATCTCCTAAGGACACCATAGCCTGATTATTTTTTGTTCCTTCAAAATAAGATGATGATATCTTAGTACCGGTTGCATTAGCAACAGTGAGTTCGCCATTAGCGTACATGGCGATATTGCCGTTAGAAAGCTGTTCTATGTGATAACTTCCGTTCAGGTCATTGGCAGAACTGATTTTGGAGTCCAATACAGAATCTTCATATATAACATTGGATGTAACATTTAGACCAGAGTCAAAGAAGATTAACAAGGGTTTATAGTCTGTTATTTTCGGATTAGTATCATTTTTGCTGAAAACTGCTCCAAAAGCGATAAAACCGTTTTCAACTTCAATCATATCACCAATCATGGAATCTGCATCTCCAAACGAATTAAGGACCACCGCGAATGCATCACCCGAGGAATTCCTTGTTTCAACAGCTGTTTTGTAGAAACCACTATCTTCTTCCGTACCAAAGTAAAAGAAGTTGGTACCTTCTGTCAGGAAACCATAACTGTGTTTGGAAGATGAACTAATTCCATTCATAAAATTCCAGGCATTGTTATAGGTAACTTCCTGAGTTCCATAAAGCCCATCCAGAGTTCTTGAAAACACAAAATTCATATTTCCGCTCGGATAGAAGTTCACAAAAGCACTATTTGAATTATAAGGTCTGTCCGCCAAATAATTTGAGGAGGATAAATAATTTTCATCTAATTCCTGATAATAAAATTTCGTACCTCCAGTGCCTTCCAGGTCTTCTAATAGTTCGATAGAATAGATTAAACCGTTTATTGGATTTACACCGGTTTCCATGGGCATTCCGTTAAACCCATCTGCTATATCGGGGAAAATAAAAAAGTCTTGCACTATAGCGTCATTTACCAGAATTTGTTTGGAAACTGTTTTCGTTTCCATAACTTCATTGGAAACCGTTAAGGCGATGGTATAATCTCCTGGCTTTCCGTAAACTACCGTAGGGTTTTCTTCTGAACGTGTTTCTCCGTTGCCAAGATTATAAGAGTATGCACTCGCTCCTACAGAGCAGTTGTTTATTTGCAGGTTTTCACCTACCAAAAGGATCTCTTTACTCACTTCAAAACATGCCTCTAATGTTGAGTTGGGATCAGGATCAGAAGGAGATACGTCCTTAGAACAGGAAGTGAAAAATGCTGCTAAAATGATCAGAAAGTAGATTTTCTTCATAAAAACAGATTTGGGATTCTATTATTAGAACGAAAATACCGGGGTCTTTATTTCAATTTTTAACACTCATTCGATGAAATGCATTAGGCATAAAATACTGATAATGAAACAAATAAGAATAAAATATCTTTTTTATTACTCATTTAATTTGCAAAGAAGGGTATCCCCCTCCTTAACCACTTTAGTTAATCCCAATTTGTTCAAACCTTTAAGACCCTTATCCCAAGCCTTATTACTTAATCCGGCCGCTTCTTTTAAATCGGCCAATGGTATGGTTTTATGGGTTTTTAAGATGTTTAAAATCGCCTTTTCATTTTCATTTAATTCCAGGGGCTTTTTTTCGGGCCGCATTTGAGGAAAGAACAAAACTTCCTGAATAGAGGCATTATTTGTTAATAGCATCACCAGGCGGTCCAGACCTATGCCAATCCCCGAAGTGGGCGGCATTCCGTATTCCAGGGCCCTAATAAAATCCTGATCAATAAACATCGCTTCATCATCGCCTTTTTCCGACAGCTTTAGCTGCTCTTCAAAGCGTTCACGCTGATCAATAGGATCATTTAATTCTGAGTAAGCGTTGGCAATTTCCTTTCCGTTAATCATTAGTTCAAACCGCTCTGTTAAGTCCGGATTCGTCCTGTGTTCCTTAGTAAGTGGACTCATTTCCTTAGGATAATCTATAATGAAAGTAGGTTGAATGTAGTAATGTTCACACTTTTCACCAAAAATCTCATCAATGAGCTTTCCAACTCCCATGCTTTCGTCGACTTCTATATCTAGTTTTATTGCCACGTCGCGCAGCGATTTTTCATCCATCCCGGCAACTTCGTAACCGGTGTGTTCCTTAATAGCGTCAAGGATTGGGACTCGCGGATAGGGCGCTTTAAAATTGATCTCCTTCTCACCCATAGTAACTTTAGTTGAACCATTGACATCTATGGCTACTTTTTCCAGTAACTGTTCGGTAGTATCCATCATCCAATAGTAATCCTTGTAGGCTACATAAAGCTCCATAATGGTAAATTCGGGATTATGGGTGCGGTCCATCCCTTCATTTCTAAAATCTTTAGAAAACTCATATACTCCGTCAAAACCACCCACAATGAGTCGCTTTAGATAAAGTTCATTAGCTATTCTGAGGTAAAGTGGTATATCCAGAGCATTATGGTGTGTTATAAAGGGTCTTGCAGCCGCTCCTCCAGGTATGGGCTGTAATACAGGTGTTTCTACTTCCAAATACCCCTTCTCATTTAAAAACTCACGGATACTATTAGTTATTTTAGTTCGCTTTATGAAAGTATTCTTTACGGAAGGATTAACCACCAGATCCACATAACGCTGGCGATAGCGTTGCTCAGGATCGTTAAACTCATCATATACATTGCCTTCTGCATCTTTTTTGGGCAGGGGCAAAGGCCTTAAGGCTTTACTTAGGATAGTAAAATCTTTAACCATTACGGTTTTCTCCCCGACCTGGGTAATAAATAGTTCTCCTTCTATTCCAATGATGTCGCCAATATCCAGCAGTTTTTTATAAACCTCATTATATTTGACTTTATCATCACCAGGACAAATTTCATCCCGGTTAAAGTAGACTTGAATACGCCCCTCACTATCCTGTAATTCTGCAAATGAAGCTTTTCCCTGAATTCGTCTGGACATTAATCTCCCCGCGATTATAACCTTTTTTCCTTCTTCATAGTTGTTGGAAATGCTCACAGAAGTGGCATCTACGCGGAACAAAGCTGCAGGGTAAGGATTAATCCCCATTTCCCGAAGTTTGCTCAATTTTTCTCTTCGTACGATTTCTTGCTCAGAAAGTTGCATAAACTGGTCGTTAAAGCTGCAAATATAGGTACAATGAGCTAATCTATCAATCCAATATTTTCAATCTATTATGAAATAGGTTTTCTCTTATTAAACTAATTCATAATCATGACAAAAATCATAGATTACTTACGCAATCTGCTCTTTATTTGATCTTTATTTCAAATGACTAACTTTTATTGAATAAATCACGATGATTTTTGGGATTAGTCAATATATTAAGAAGAAAACAGAAATTACGTTAACTATAGTTTTTAAATAAATCTTTTAAAAAATGAAAAAAATCATATTCAGTATTTTAGCCTTAATAGGTTTCGCATTACATTCTAGTAGTCAGGAAATATCGCCATATATTGAGATTGGCAAATCGAATAATAACATTCAGCAGCTATCTGAGGATGTATTGGCTGCACTTAAAGAAAATTCATTTCAGGTTTTGGGATCTTACCATCCTGCGAATAGGAGTTCTTTAAAAGTGATTGTGTTTACTCGTGGGGATTTAAAAAACACGGTTGTAAAGGTAGCTGACAGAGGAGCTCTTGCAGCAGCATTTAAGGTAGGTCTGGTGCAGAAAGACGGCGAGGTTACCATTTCGTATACAAATCCTGATTATATCTTAAGAGCTTATTTAAGAGATGATTATAACTCATATAAAAGTATTTTTGAAAAATTCAGTACAGATTTAAAAACAACCTTTTCCGCCCTTGGTAATGATTTTGTCCCTTTTGGTGGAACTGTAGAGGCCGATAAGCTTAAAAAATATCATTATAAAATAATGATGCCTTATTTCACAGATCCTGTTACCCTAAATGAATTTTCTTCATTTGAAGAAGGGCTTAGGGTAATTGAAGGTAATCTAAAAGCTAAAAAAGGGGAAACATTGCAGGTTTATAAGATTATTTACAGTAACGAAAAGGTTGCAGTATTTGGTGTGGGATTGAAAAGTAAGGAAGACGGTGAATCCCATTTTTTACCTAAAATAGGAATGGATAATGCAGCTGCAATGCCGTATGAAATTATATTGCAGGGTAATGAGGCAACCATGCTACATGGTAAATATAGAATTGCGTTGCATTGGCCAGACTTGACAATGGGTACATTTATGAAAATAATGAGTACCCCTGGTGATATTGAGGACACCCTGAAAGGACTTTGTGAAATATCAGAATCTGATAAAAATTCTTTATAATTTCAAAGTAGTAGTCTTTAAAGTTGTTTAGTTGTTTAGTTTATATAGGCCCTGTAAGCGCAGGGCCTATAGTTTAATAAAAATTTCCTATAAAATTTGATCCTTTTTGCTGTAACAAAACACAAATTATTACGTCCAATAATTACACCTGTCCCGCCAAAGGACGGGGTCAATCATTAAACCTGAACTATGAGCTTTTGGAGAGTGTTGCTGGCCATAATTTTTCCGCCTTTATCGGTCATTGGTAAAGGTTGCGGATCTTTTCTTATTGTTCTGCTTTTAACCTTTTGCGGTTGGGTTCCCGGGGTAATAGCCGCTTTGGTGATCCTTAATAATCCCAGCTGAAGGTTGTATCTTTGGCTTTGATGAATAAAAAGGTTGCCGTACAGGATTTAGGCTTAAAAGACTATAAAGAAACCTGGGACTACCAGGAACTGTTGTTTCAGCAAACCGTTGATCTGAAAATCAAAAACAGGCGGGAGGAAACCCTCCTGGAGACCCCTAATCATTTATTGTTTGTTGAACATCCGCATGTATATACTTTGGGAAAAAGTGGGGATATTGAAAATCTGCTTGTAGATGAAAAAATATTGGCTGAAAAGGGCGCCCAATTCTACAAGATAAACAGAGGTGGGGACATTACCTACCACGGGCCTGGACAAATCGTGGGTTATCCAATTTTGGATCTTGATAATTTCTTTACGGACATCCATAAATACTTGCGTTTCCTTGAGGAAATGGTGATCCTGACTTTGGCTGAATATGGCTTGAAAGCGCAACGCTCAAAAGGTGAAACCGGGGTATGGTTGGATGTTGACACCCCCTTTGCCAGAAAGATATGCGCTATGGGCGTACGGGCCAGCAGGTGGGTAACTATGCATGGTTTTGCTCTGAATGTGAATGCGGATTTGGGTTATTTTGATCTGATGATTCCCTGCGGGATTAAAGGAAAAGCGGTCACTTCCTTGAATGTGGAATTGGGACAAAAAGAAGTACCCCTGGGCGAGGTAAAAGAAAAGCTGCTGCGGCACTTTGCGGAACTTTTTGCTGCACAGATTACCAAGGAAAAGTAGGGTTTAGCCAAGTATTTTATCAGTTGTTAAATGCGGTCAATACGCTCTTACCAACCTCTTTTCCATTTTTGTTATAGTTGATCTGCTGTACCATTCCTACCCCTTGGGCGAGCCACTGCTTGGCCCTGCCCGTAATCTTCATGCCCATTTTGGTTTCCATGTCGTAGCTAATCACAGTACAGTCAAAAGTACCTGCGGGCGTAGTTATGGTCTCATTGGCTTCCACCATGCGATTAAATATGTTGACTGTCATTTTCATATTAATAGGGGCCATAGAAATATTCATAAGCATATCCGCATCGGGGAGCATCTGGCCCGGACTCAAATCATTGGGTAAATGAAGGTTGGTTCCCGATATATCCACTTCCATGTCCTGGTATTGCTCCAGCATACCAGGAGCGGCCAAAGAATTAAAATCTATAGATATCCCATCATTATCGCAGCTGATCCCGTATTCTGAGGTTAGGATTATATCCCCCTTGTCGTCCCGCATTTCGTAGGAAAGGGTAGCCGTATCGCCCGTTGATGACGTTACTACATAATCTATTACCCCCGCTACTTTATCATTCTTATTATAATTAGTGATCTGAAATTTTGCGCCCTCCTCAAAAGGGTAGTATTTGCTGCAGTCGCTTTGTGCAACAGTGAATTGAAAACCCAGTAAAATACTTACTATTAAAAACACTAGTTTCTTCATCTTTTTAGATTTTTATAAATTCCACTCTTCTGTTTTGTGCCTTACCTTCGGTGGTACCATTGTCACCAACAGGATCTGATTCTCCTTTTCCATCGGTTTGCAAACGATTCTTGTCAATTCCAAATTCGTTCGTAAGAGCGTTCATTACCGAGGCGGCTCTCAACTTAGAAAGTTCAAGATTCGAGGCATCACTTCCGTCCGCATCTGTATGGCCTATAATCATAATATTCATACCTGATTCCTGCTGCAAGGCATCTGCTATCTTTTTTAAGGTACCATAGGATTCTGGTTTTATTACCTCTGAACCCGAATCAAAAAGAATTCCGGTAGTTGAGAACTTACCGTCTTTAAGTAATTTACTACGCAAGTCCTCTCCGCCTTCAGCCAACTTAACATTGGTAATAAAAACGAACTGTTGCGTTTTTTCGCTTGGCATGTTTTGAAGTTCAAACTTCATATACGTTAAAACACCAGGTTCAATAAAACGTGGCAAGTCTACTAATTTTCGTTCGTTCATCCACATCCTAAATCGCTTGCCATTAACAGCTACAGCCACGTGTGCCAACTGTAGCACATCATTTCTTACATCTTTTTTAATGTAGTTTTGAACTGAATTTTCGCTATTAAAATAATTGTAAACATAAACACCAGCATCAATATATTGCGCTAATGGAATGCCCATTTCTGCATAATTCCTTCCTTTACGTAAGGAATTATTATCATCCAACAACAATTTTAAGCGGGCAGTGGAACTCGTATTCCTATCAAGGCCTGTGGTGATCATATCAAATTCTACGGTAAACTCTTCGGGTAAGGTCTCAGGAAGATCTGGAACGTAGATAGTTCTATCGGATAGTTTAAGCCATTTGTCCGGACTATCATCTAGCGTTACCACTTCACCAGAACCATTGGTATTCCATTTAGCCGGGAAATCTCCTATATTGTCCACAGAGAAATCGTCATATAAGAGTAAGCGATCACCGGGAACAAAATCGTAATTGGTATAAACTTTTAGTGATTTAGGTCCACTAGATTGAGCTGAATTACCGTTCCCACCTGAAGCATTAGGATTGTTGCCAGTATCATTTGGGACCGGGTTTTGTCCTTTTTGTTGCTTTCCTTTACTCCCTGGTTCCAAAATGCTGTCTAAAGCAGCGTCCGTTTTCTCCCGGGTTTCCTTTTCTACCCTTCTTTCAACAGTACGTTCTGCAGCTCTTTCCGCTGCTTTCCCCAATTTTTTTAATAACTGAGCGTTTGCGTCCGGAGTTGCAAACAGGAATAGAAGGACAGGAAGAATAAGACGGAATTGCTGAGCGAGTGTTTTCATGATTTTTGCGGTGTTAAGTGCCTCTTAAAATACAAAAATTTAGGCAAATCAGGGGAGGTTTGGCTTTCTTTTTTCGTTAAAAAAAACTTACAAATAACTAATTATTAGTACTTTATTAAAAGTAAATAAATATGACACCCTTCGGATTAATATTGTATGATTGGATATTTATACTGTGTAGATGGTCTTCAGAAAAGGCTTAGTTTATTTTGTAAAGTACAAGTGCATTTTCCTGATCCTTACAAACAAATTCTATTTTACGGTCATTATCTATATCATCCAGGTCTATCCTGGAATATCCAAATACCGGAAAATTTTGAATTGGTAACGCATTGCTGTCAAACAGATACACCTTTTGACTTTGGATATCCGTTACACTGACGTAAATTTTATCGTGAACATAAAATATAACAGGATGGGTATAGACCCCTAAATCGAGCGTTACATTCTTTCCTTTGATACTCAGAATATTTTCATTATTACTAACCAGTGTTTTGCTTGTAGCATCCAGTCCGTGATCTTCTGAATAGTTAAGTTTTGTTTTCGAAACATTTCCTTTGGTGTCGATAGAATAGAGCGTACCTTTTTTATCAGTTACAATAAAATTATTTTTGTATAAATACGTACCATTAGCAGAAAAATCAATTTTCTCAGTTACCTTAACTCTCGTATTACCTACGCGATTCATTATTTTAAGGTCACCGGTTTCCAACATAAAAACCAAATAGTCTTTATTGCCAATTTTCATATGTTTTGGTGCTAATATTACTGGGCTGCCCGTATCTGTATATTTAAAACCCCTTACAATTTTACCCTTGGAATTATACATAAAAACCTTTGATCCCTGGGTAATGACAAAGCGGTAATTCTTTTTACCTTCATAATTAAATACCGCAAGCTCATTTAAGTTCCCGCCAGGGAAATTTATATTAAAAGGGGCAACTTCTTTACCGTTTCTATCTAAAATAAGGAACTCATTTCCGGTAGTAAAAGCTAATTGCAATCGTCCATTTTTATATAGGTCTACCTGACTTATCTTGCCTTGAATTTTTCCCTTTAATTGTTTTTTCCATAATATTTTACCCTTGGTGGATATTAAATACAAATTGTTCTCCTGATCCTGTACCACAATTTCTTTTTTGTTGGTCCTGTGATTTTTTACAAATTGGGGGTTAGTAGCTAAATCATTATCTAATTCTACCCGGAATAGTGCAGATATAGTATTGTGCTCTTTTTCCTTATACTTTTTGTGAACAAGTAGATTGGTATGATAAAAATTTGCATCGGCAACAATTTGTCCGGCAAAAATATAATTGGAAGCTTCGGTTTTATTAAAATCGTTAAATAGTTCCTTTGTGCAATGCATTTTCAGGATGTCTTCCATACCTTTTGCATTAGCCATAACAACAATGCTCGATTCATCTGCGAGAACTTTACGCGAAGTTTCATATAGCATACTTTTGTCAAATGTAGAGCCACTACTATTGTCCCTAATTATCCCTTGCAAGACATCAAGTTCTTCTGAAAAAATAAAGGTGTTTTCGAGTATAGTATAATAATTGGCTTTAAACTCCTTAAGCAGCGGATTGAAGTATTCGTAAAGAAATTTGTTGCTAACAAGTTCGAAAGTTTCACGACCCATATATATGGCATTGTTGCTACTCTTATCCTCCAGATAATTGGTGATGTTTTCTGCGCCATAGGTGCTTAAGATAACGGCTTTTTTGTTTTCGATAAACAGCACGCCAATTTCTTCAACGGTATTGAATACACTGTCTCTTTTAAACGCCGCATCTAAATAGTCTTTCTGATTTTGGGCAAAAACATCATAATTATCAAAAGAAAAGGAAATAAAGGCATCTGTATTTGAAGGCATTTTTACACTTAAGTTGCCAACCGAAGGACTTGTATCCTTAAATAAGCTAAGCAAATTTTTGGTTGAATCTTGGGCAATTGATATACCATTCAATTGCAGGAAGTCTTGTGATGGTTCTATGTCTAAGGTGACCCAATCTGCAAAACCTGAAAATAGTATTGTAGTATCTTTTTTAAGAACATAATCGTCCATCCAATTACTCTGTTCCAGATTTAGGTAAATAGAGGCAGATTTATCAATACTCGAAGTTTCAAACAGCACATTAAGAATCGGGTCAATTTCGATATTATCGATGTTTTCAATGATGTCATCTATTAGATTAAGAGATGATCCAAGTATTATTTGCTGATCGAGTTCAATGCTAAAAAAAGTGCTTTGCTTTATTTCGTATCTATTATAGCTTCTGCCTTCAAAAGTTACTGATTCAATGGTGGGGCTTTCTTCCTTATCTGGATTAATTAAACTCAGTGGTTTATTAGAGACATATATGAATTCGGAATTTAGAGAATCAATTTCAGTAAAGGCAAGGATGCCACTGGTATCACTTTGCACATATTCAAGTGCTTTGGTCCTTCCCAGGATATGGTCATAATTCGTAATGGAATACAGTGGCTTTAAGAAATCATTGTTTTTAAGTTCGCTTTTTAGGTTCGTCAGATTATTAACTTTAATTATTACCGAAGCATTTTGGGGGAGATAATCTAATAGAGGTGTGGTAGATTCTTTTTGTTTTTGACATGAAAGAGAACAAAAAACAATGAAGGTGAAAACTAATATAAATCTCATGTATAATGCTTTGTAGCAAATTTAGAACTTTATCTACTTTTATCTATGCCGTAAGCAGGGAAGTTATTTATGGTAAAAAAAAACGAAATGGCTTTCCGGGAACTTAACTCAAAAGGAAGTTCCGAAAGGTGTGCATTATAGGTCAAGCTTTAGTTGTTGGGGCAATAATTTAAAACTCTTTCTGTGATATTTGGTAATTCCGTAATCTATTATTGCCTGTCTATGCTCTTCAGTGCCATAGCCTTTGTTTTGTTTCCAATTGTACATCGGATATTCTTTATGAATTTTTTCCATATAGGCATCTCTATGGGTTTTAGCCAATATTGATGCTGCAGCGATACTTTGAAATTTGCTATCCCCCTTTATAATACATTTAAAAGGGATTTCATTAATTGGCTTAAACTTGTTGCCATCCACTATTAAAAAGTTAGGAACTATAGACAGCTTGTTTATAGCCTTATGCATGGCAAGGATGGAGGCGTTAAGAATATTAATATTATCAATTATATCTGTTTGAATATGTGCTACACCATAACATATGGCACTAACTTCAATAAGAGGGCGCAGCCTGTTTCTGTTAGATACGGATAATTTCTTGGAATCATTAAGCGATTCTTCGGCAAATGAGGTTGGCAATATCACTGCAGCTGCAGTAACTGGTCCTGCCAGGCAGCCCCTTCCGGCTTCATCAGTTCCAGCCTCATAGTCACTTACCTTATAGTATTTTAACATTTTAAGAGCATATTTTTAAGCCTTGGCTTAGAGTATATTATTAACACATATTAAGTAAAAATTAAAATATTACCATCATATACATAAAAAAAATGAGTATAATTTAGTTAATTGACTCAAAAAATAGCATATTCGTAATAATTGTGATTAATTTAACATATACCATCGATGAACAGTTACATTTCTTGCGTAGTTAGCCATTATTTATCAATTTTGCAGTGACTAATTCAAAAATTCTATTTAAATGAGATCTAAGTTAACCTGGATGTTAACACCTCTTTTGGTGTTATTCATCACTTTCTCTTATGGACAGGAGAAAACGATTTCAGGTAATGTGACAGACCAAAACGGTTTGCCACTCCCTGGAGTTTCTATTGTAGTTGTCTCAACAACTACGGGAACACAAACAGATTTTGACGGTAATTATTCCATACTAGCTAGTGAAGGAGATGTTCTTCGCTTTAGTTATATTGGACAAAAGACCATTAACAGAACAATTGGTTCAGACAGCACTATCAATCTTCAAATGGAAGAGGATGCTCAGGCATTGGAGGAAGTAGTTGTCACGGCTCTTGGTATTCAAAAAAGCACCAGAGACCTGGGATATGGTACAGATGTTGTAAAAGGTGAGGAGTTGGTAAAAGCCCGAGCAACCAACATTACCAACGCATTACAAGGAAAAGTAACAGGTGTGCAAATTACCAATACTGGAGGTAACGTCGGCGGGTCTTCTAAAATCATTATTCGGGGAGTGTCTTCCTTAAGTGGAGCAAACAATCCGCTTTGGGTTGTAGACGGAGTTTTGATTAACAACTCGCAGACTCCTACTGGAAGTAGAATTACAGGTAACAGGGACTTTTCTAATGGAGCCTCAGTAGTTAACCCAGATGATGTTGAATCAATAAATATTTTGAAAGGTGCGGCCGCGACAGCTCTTTATGGTTCTCGTGCTGCGGCAGGAGCTATCATCGTAACTACCAAAAAAGGTAGAGACGGAGAAGATGGCGGAGCAACAGTATCATTCAATTCCTCTACAAGATTCGACAATTTGTTCAGGATACCGGATTATCAGCAGGAATATGCGATGGGGACCAATGGTCAATACGATTCCGGTAACGTTGGAACTGACTGGGGACCTAGAATTGTAGGACAAACTGTTCCGAATGCACCAGTTACAAATACAACAGGGCAGCTTACAGCCGTAAAGGATAATGGAATAAACGAATTTTTTAAAACCGGTCTAACACTGATCAACAACTTTGCCATAGGGGATGCCAATGAAAAAATGGATTATAGGCTAAGTTTTACTTCTTTGAACCAGACAGGGGTTTTGCCAGGATCTAGTTTGGACAGGATTACCGTTGGTTTGAATGCCGGGATAAGACACAGTGAATGGTTGGAATCTAGATTTAGTGTACAGTATACTACTAGTAAAACCGAGGGTACAGGTGCCACAGGTGCTAATGACCCAAACATTATTAGCATGTCTTCTTTCAGCAGTAATTTGGATCAGCGACTTTTTAATCCTTGGATAGATGAATCAGGTAATCAAATAAACCAAATTGTTGATAATCAGGGAGTATTATCCAATAACCCACTTTGGTTAAGGTATGAGAATAATAATAATAGGGATGAGGATCGTGTTTTTGGTAATGCTCAGGTTACTTGGAAGCCGATAAGAAATTTTAGTATTTTAGGGAGAGTAGGTATTGACCTTTCCAATGATAGACGTTTACTTTCAAACCGAAAGGGTACCATACAACGTCTTTTTGGTGATTTTGATTCGGACAACCTATATAGGAACGAACTCACTTCAGATATAATAGCTACGTACAGTAACGATTTTTCAGAAGATTGGGGTTTGACCGTTTTTGGCGGTATGCAATTCAATTCAAGAACCTTTGAAAGACAGCGTATACAAGGTGTTGATCTTTTGATACCAGAATTATTTAGCCCTGCAAATGCGGCACAATCAATTCCAGCTAGGGATTTCACCGAAAGGACTTTGTTTGGTGTCTATGCTTCTGCAGAAGTAAACTATAGCAATTGGGCAATCTTAACCTTAACTGGAAGAAATGATACTTCGTCTACCTTACCTGAGGATAACAATTCTTATTTTTATCCTTCTGCTAGTTTAGCATTTGTATTTACCGATGCCTTTAATATCCAGGGTAAAGGATTGAGCTTTGGTAAGTTTAGGGCAAGTTGGGCACAGGTTGGTAATGATACCACTCCGTACCTACTTGATTTTAATTTCAATCCTGTAACGACGGCAACAGGGCAATATAGCCTAAATAACAATTTTCCATTCAATGGGGCATTGGCCTATTCGGCATCAAATACTATACCGCCTAGTAACTTAGTTCCTGAACAACAGACTTCCTATGAATTTGGATTTGATATGAAATTCTTTAACGGCAGGTTAAACTTGGATGTTGCTTACTTTAATAATAAAAATGAGGATCAAATCTTGAACATTCCTATTCCAGAATCTACCGGTTTTGCATTTAGGACAACAAATGTTGGTAGGGTAGATCAGAAAGGTTTTGAAATATCTCTTGATGCTCTTGCGGTTCAAAGCAAAAATGGAAATTTTGCCTGGAACACACTTGTGAACTTCTCTAGTGTAGATTCTGAAGTGATATCTTTGACTGAAGGTTTGGAACGTGTGGTTATAGCATCTGCCTTTAATAGTGTTCAGGTGGTTGCGGTTCCAGGTGAAGAATTCCAACTATTTGCTATTCCTCATCTTAGGGATGAAGAAACCGGAAGACCAATAATAGATCCCAATACAGGTAGAAGACAAGCAGGAGAAGCTACAACATTAGGTTCTGTTCTGCCCGATTGGACAGGAGGCTGGGTGAATAACTTTAGTTATAAAGGCTTAAGTTTAAACGCAACTGTAGATGCCAGATGGGGAGGTGTAATGAAATCCTCAACCGTTGAGGCTTTACAAACCGGTGGTTTGGTCAAAGAAACCCTTTTAAACAGGGAAGGAACTTTTATAGATACCGAAGGTATAATCGTTACAGATAATGGTGATGGAACTTTTGACAGAAGGGATAATGATGTTCCTTTGTTAAATGCTCAGGATTTTTGGCAGTCTTTAAATGATAATAGTGTAGCAGAGCCTTATATCTATGATGCAACCTATGTTAAATTAAGGGAGATTGGTTTATCATATACCTTTCCCTCCAAACTGTTGGGAGATAGTTTTATCAAAGGACTTGTACTTGGGATTGAAGGAAGAAATGTTGCCCTTATATATGCAAAAGTACCTCACATAGATCCTGAAGCTACATTGTTCGGTTCAGGTGCAGATGGTTTTGGAGTTGAAAGAGCCAGTGTTCCATCTACAAGAAGTATTGGTTTTAATATGAGGTTAAGTTTCTAATAAAAAAAATTATAAGACATGAAAAGATTAAAATTAATTTTACTTGGTTTTGTGTTTATATCGGGTACTTTTTCATCATGTGATGACAAATTAGATATAAATACTGACCCCTTGGCAGCCACAAGTGCTGATCCAAATGCTGTACTACCCTTTGTTTTTGTACAGTATTCTTCAAGAAAGGTAACGGAATTGGGAACCAGGATATGTGATGTATCACAATATATATCAAATACATTCAATAGTCCCAAAAATGGTAGCACCAGTATTTTCCTTACGGGAAATACCTGGGGCATGATGTACAATCAGATTTTGGGTAACCTTTCTTTGGTTAAGGCTGATGCTGCGGAAGCTGGCGCTACCAGTAATAACGTTAATGCAATAGCCACTATTCTTAGTGCTCATATTTTTTTCGAGTTAACGAGTATTTGGGAAGATGTTCCTTATACCGAGGCACTTAATGGTCAGGATTTTCCTTCACCAAATTTTGATGAGCAGCAGTTAGTACTTAACGGTGTGGTTTCTTTATATGATGAGGCTATTGCACTTATCGACAATAGACAACTCGACGGAGAGTTTGGTATTAGCTCTAGCAGTGATCAGTTCTATGGTGGTGATATGGCTAAATGGAGAATTTTAGCAAATTCCTTAAAATTGCGGGCTTTAATGCTGTTGCGTAATGGGGGAGCCAATGTAGATGCCCAGATTAATGCAACATTAGGTCAACCATTGATGTCAACAAATGACGAAGCTGCATATCTTATTTATTCTGGTGACCCAGGTGCTCAGAATGCTATGAAGACTATTATTACTGCATTTTTTGGACCTGATAATGAAAGCCAGAATGTATTTGGTCCTGGCCCACCAATAGACAATCTTTTAAGAGGCTCTGGTGATCCAAGATACGACCTCTGGGTAGCAAGAAATGATTTGCCAGCGCCTGAACTTGCTTTCTTTCCGGATAACGCCACTTCTGTGTTGAGTAACAATATCATAAGATTTGATCTACCTGATATGTTAATGTTACCATCAGAAATTTATCTGTATAAAGCGGAATTGGCACTTGATGGGTTTGCTGCTGCCGGATCTGCAGATGCCAATTACAGAGCAGGTGTTACAAGTTCAATTAGATGGTGGGGACAAGATATTCCCGGAGTATTGGCAACGGTTACAGAAGCTGAAATCACTGGCTATGTTGGTAGTTTGAGCGCTCCAACCATTGTGGATGTTTACAATGAACAATATCTTTCCGCATTCCTGATGCCAGTTATGGCTTGGACTCATATGAGGAGAAATAAGATCCCTGTACTAGATGCACCTCCAGCTTCTACAATTGGAACGTATTTGAGGAGATTTAACTATCCACCAGATGAGGTTACCAGTAATCCAAATACGCCGGTTAATTTACCTACGGAAACACCAATGTGGTTTGAAAACTAATTTAAACGTAAAAAAGATGAAAAAAATAGTATATATAGCATCCGCGTTGGCACTCATTTTAACTGGATGTTCAGAAGAATATGATCTTAATGACCGAGGACTTTCGGTTGAAGAATTTCCGGCATATGTGGCTTTTGATTCACCTGGTACAAATGTGAATCCGGGCCCTGTAGATGTGACGGAAGATGAAGGCACCTTAGAGTTAAATGTTGAAGTGCCTACTGGAACCTTATCTACGGTCACGGTAAATTACTCTTTCAGTGGTACAGCTGTCTTTGGAACAGATTTTATTGTAGACGGGGCAACCAGTGCAGGTGGTTCTTTGGACATAGCTTTACCAGATAGCCCTGCTGTTGACGGCAGACCTATTAATGATGATATCATCGTGGAACTTTTGCCAGATGATGTAGCCGATGGCGATAAGACGTTGATAGTAACTTTGGACAGTGCGTCTAATGCTGAAGGAGCTTTGGAAGTAGGTCGTGGAGGAACAGATTTCCTAAAATCTACGACTGTGAATATCTTAGATATTGACTAAAGGTTAATAGGCACTAAATTATTGAGACAAAAGGGTTGCAATGTACATTGCAACCCTTTTCTATGGCCCTATATTGATGTCATAAATTAATAAATTAGTAATATCTAAAATACATATAAACTGACATTACCTATTCTAGAGCTCGAATTATTGATGTTAATTTTATTTGCAATACCTATTGTTGTTTTACCAATAGCTTAGATATCATTTATTTGGATATAAATGCGGTCCGATCTCTTTAAGTTAGAATTGATTTCACTAAGCTAAATCTCGCGTGTAAAGCTTATTAACTTCATAGGTGGTTATGACAATGCAACAGCGAATGGGATTCTAATTATAGCGAGCATTATCGTGATTATAGAGTTTGTAGTAAAAGATTAATCCAATTATGGAAAAAAGTCTGGAATGGGAATATTTAATTTGATAAATTGACTTTAATTCCGATTAAATTTTGAGTGAGTAACTAAAAAGATGTTAGAGATCAGTAGCCTTTAACTATCATTGGTTTTAACTCAACAGAGGATAGGCGAAATCACAAACCAACTTATTCAACAGTGCTCTTAATTTTAAATTTAACACACCCTAAAATAGGTAGCTATTCTACCCTAAATTCAAAAATTTCAGAAGTAGAAGAGTTATTTTGACTATCTGTAGTAATTACAGACCAGTAATACGTTGCTCCAGAAGTTATAGGGGCGTCTAAATTGCTTTCTTCTGTTGTTCCTAATTCTGTTGTTGGGTTTGTTTCCGTTCCAAAGAAAACGCTATATCCTACTATGTCATCATCAATATCGCTGGCAGCCCATTGTAAATTCACAGTTGTAGCGGAAGCAATAGTTGATCCTCTTGCCGGATTGATCGCTTCTGCAGGAAAAGGAGCATAGTTTTCAATTCCTGGTCCTTGATTGTAAAACTTTGCTTTTGCACTTGAAGCGGTTTCATTGGTGCCGTTTGCTTTTGATACTACGAACCACTCGTACGGGGTTCCCCTGTCAATTGTTATGGTAGACTCATTAGTGGTCGAATTTGATTTCGTGGAGGTGTTGGTATTTATATTTCTAAGATTAACCTCATAACTATCTGTATTTTCCGATTCATTCCACTGAAAAGTGACCGCACTTTTTGTTTCATCTGTACTGGATATCACACCTTCATTACATTCCGTATTATCAGCCGGGAAAACCAACGTGGCCGCAGATGGTGTAGCTACTACTGGCGCAGGAGGCGTACTATCAGTATTGGACTCACCACCGCAGGCCGCCAGTAAAAGCAGTGTAATTACTGAATAAACTTTAGATGTTATTTTCATTTTCGTATAATCTTATAATTTAACAATGTATTCTCTGTTTTAACATTAAGTAAATAGATGCCTTTGGCAAGAACATCTACATTAAATTTAACTTCATTGCCTATGATGTTAAACGGCTTGCTGAACACTTTTAATCCGTTAATAGTGAACAGTGTTAATTGTACCCGCTTTGTCTTATTGGAATTGCCCAAATAAACTGTAAGATCACCGCTTGATACGGGATTTGGATAAATGAAAAGTTCAGAAGTTAAGACAATGGTTTCTTCATAAACTCCCTGGCAATCTTTGTCTGTCTTTACAGAGAGTGTGTTCTCAACTTGAGAAAGAGGTAAGGTAATAGAACTTTCTGCTGTCTCATATCTATCGCCGTTAAGCGTAATAATATAGTTTTTTCCCCCGCTGAAATTTAGAATTACCTCATTATTAAGAGAACTTATTTTTGAAGAAACAGAAAGTGCATCTGGTTCCAATATTGTTATATCAAAGCAATTTTCGTAATCAGTTTGTCCCTCAACAGTGATGCACATAGTATAATTACCGGCGGTCAAATTTTCAAAAGTCGTAGCGGCGGTAAAATTAATGGAAGCACCAACTCCTGCCCCCGTGAGTGTGGCTGTATAGTTTAAGGCAGATTCTGCCGTAATTTCTATACTTCCATTATTACTGGAAATACAAGACTCCCCAATAGTTAATACCCTGAAATTTGTACTTGGTAATGAAAATACAGTACATCCGGTAACATCTACAACAGCGTCTGCTGGGGTATCCGGACAGGCATCTATTGTATTGGGCACTCCATCATTATCATTATCGTCATCACAGACATCCCCAATATCATCATCGTCCACATCTGCTTGATTTGCGTTTACTATAAGTGGACAATTATCGTTTATGTCTAAAACTCCATCGTTATCATCATCCGTATCGCAAACATCCCCCTCGCCATCCAAATCGGTATCTAATTGATTGGAATTAGATATCAACGGGCAGTTATCATCTACATCCAAAATACCATCATTGTCATCATCTTCATCATCCTGGAAACCATCAACAACAAGATCATCAATTATCACTCCTTCTCTAGTTACTGCGGGATCGGACTGGAAAACAATACGGAAAATTACATTGCTTTCTCCTGTCAAATCTGTTTCACCTAATGCCGCATTGGCTACAAAGTCGTAGGCGTACTCTTGTAATTCACCTATTTGGCCATCTGGAATTTCCCCGGTCCATTGTGCACCGGGACAATTCTGACAATCATCATCAGTCCCTGAAGAATCATTAGTTCTGTCGCTATTATACCAATTGGGTTCACTATTAATGTTCCCTAATACGTTCCAATTAACTCCTGAATCTGTAGAATACTCAACGTAAACAATGTCAAAATTAAGCTCAAGGTCATAGGCCATTTGAAATTTAAGCACCGGAGCTACGATATTTGTAAGCTCGTAGCAGTTACTGACTAGAAATGCTTTTGTGTTGTCTGGATGATTTCCGTCAAGACTGGTACCGTATACTTGTGTCCCTGATGCCGCAGTACCTAATTTCGTGCCAGTTGGAACTCCTAACTCCCAAAGAATATCTTCTGTTCTGTCGTTAAAAGTCAATAGATCGTCGTCTATTGTTTCAAAGGTGTTTACCAATCCACCTAAACCAAATTCATTACCGTAAAAAGTGCTTTTGATTTTATTATTATCTGCAAAAGCATCGTTTGTTATCGTGGCTTCTGCATTTAAGGTTACAAGACCAATAAGATTTAAATTTTGAAATGGTAAAGTTATTGTAATTTCAGCATCACTAATCAAATTACCGGTCCATTGAAAAATTTGGTCTCCACCATCATTAAGACTATAAACGACGTCAATTGAGGTAATGGCATTTAAACCTTTATTTTTGACTACGATTACCGGTGCAAATTCCCCGCAAATCACCATACCGGAAGCAGGGGTAACGGATATTACCTCTAAATCATCATCAGGAACTTTGATTGGGATAGGGGATTGCCATACTCCTCTTCCATATGTGGAAGCGGTTAGGATGTCATCAACCAGATTTATATCTAAATCACTTACCGCGACACTAGGCAATCCTGTAAAATAGTCTTCCCATTCCGTTAACGTATCATCTAATCTATAGACACCCAAGCTTGTTGCAACGTAGATGGGATTGTCCACATTTCTACCTTGATGAACTATTGCAAAGTAAGCCTGGTCTTGAGGTAAATTTAGTGTTAAGTCAACAACCGTTCCTGCTGACCCATCCATTCCAACTGGAACTTTGAAAACTCCTCTTAAATCTTGCTGTTCATTTTGGGGGATACCAACTCGATTGGAAGTGGTAACATAGATAAAAGATCCATCCGTAGTGTTGATTGCGATATCTGAGATGCCTGAGTCAAAAACATTAAACTCACTAAAATTTATGCCACCGTCTTCACTGCGGAATACTGTATTTCCTTCAGCGGCATATAAAACCAATGGGTTGTTAGGATCAACTTCCAAATCGTCAATGGGCGTATTTCCGAGATCATCTGACAGTCTTTCCCAGGTGTTTCCATTTAATTTGTAAACGGCATCATAACCTGCAAATACATCTCCTTCACTACTTAACGCCAGCGGTGTTATCCAATTGCCATTACCTGCCGGAGAATCAATACTGCCTACAGTCTGGCCGGAATCGGTTGAGACAAACAAGGGATCTCCAAATTGCACGAAACCATAAACAATATTATTATTGCTGGGATCTACCTCGTAATCCATTCCATCACCACCTGTATAAACATTCCAGACATCATTGTTTCTTACAAACCCTGAATTATCCTGTAATCCTCCCACCATCTTATCGGAGTCGTCTTTTGCCACGGAAATACGATAAAATTGTCCGACGGCAATACCATTAATTGTGAAATCCTGAAAAGTGATGCCGCCGTCTTCGGAAACATAAATGCCCCCATCGCTACCACAGTACAATTTATTATTGAAGAATTTTAAGGTATGAATATCTGCATGGGTATATGCAGGGGTATTGCTGAACCATTCATTTAGCTGGCTAAAACTAGCTCCTCCGTCTGTACTTTTCCAAATATTTAAACAACCTACGTATAGTTCGTCTGCATTAGTAGGAGATATTTCAATGGCAAGATCAAACCAGGCCTGATTGGACTCCAGAATGTCTGTACTGTTTGCTGTTTCCGTAAACGAATCACCGCTATCAACAGATTTGAATAATCCCTGGTAACTATAATTATTACTTTGGGTATTTGCGCTTAAGATATATACAACTTCCGGATCTGCCGGGCTAACTCCAATTACCAACCTACCTGAATCATCGGGCAAAAAATCCGCAATTCTTGTAAAAGTTTCACCATCAGTGGATTTGTAGTATGAGGAGACTGAAACGGCATAGACTGTATTCGGATCGCCGGGTTTCAGTTTAAAATCGGCAATATTTCCGGGTCGTTTTACCTCAAAGGTGACCCCCGCATCTGTTGATTTATAAAGCCCACGATTTGAACCTACCCAAATAATATTCGAATTCGTTGGGTCTATCACGATTTCGTTTGTCAAGAGATTAATATTTGGTGTAGACGGGTTAAGCCCCGTTTCTTGCCAGGATGTACCGCCATCTGTAGATTTGAAAACACCAATACTGTAAGAGTCCGCTGCATCGTCATCTCCCGTGGAAATGTAAATTATATTAGAGTCGATGGGGTCAATAGCTATTCCGGAAACTCCTATTTGTAAAAAATTATCAAACAGATTTATCCAGCTGCTGCCGGCGTTTGTTGATTTCCATAATCCTCCAGCAGGAGCACCAACATACCAAACATCAGTATTGTTGGGATCAACAGCTATTGCATTTATTCTTCCCTGTCCCGGGAGACTTCCTGATTGAGTCCCATGTGTATAAGGACCTATTGATGTCCAATTACTTACTGGATTGATAGCTTTACCTATATGGTTTTCCAGTTTTTTATTATATGCGGACCATAATTGTTCTGAGGTAGGTAGATTTCCATTAGCATCCACAAAATTCATCCAGTAATTTTCCCAACGCATATAGGGTTTAAAACCGCTTCCTTTCTCTTTGCTATCTTTACCTTCCCAATACTTATGGAATGCTTCGGATATTTCATAAATGGAATAGGTGTCTTCTGAGGAACTTGCAGCCTTGGCTTTCGTTTTAGAAGCTTTTGATTTTTTCAAATCTTTCATCCATGGCGCTCCTTCATTAAATTGCGCATGCGAAAAGGAACCTGCTAGCAAGAGGAGAACTACCAATTTTCTTAACATGTAATTTTTTTTGTAAATATCCTGAAAAAACCAAGAATATTCAATTTTATCTGCCGAACTGCAGTAATTTGTGACCTAATATATTCATAATTTGTGGGTAATTGATTTTATAGCAGTTTTAACAGACGAAAAACTTTCACATTTAATTAGGAACAAAAAAATTAACTTTGCTGACAGTATCAAATTATAATTATTTGCCTTAGGCAGAATAGTCCATTTATTTGTTGTTACAATATTATTCTAAACGTTTGTATAAGAATCAGGCATTTCAAAAACTTTAACCAAAGTCTTTACATGAGATATCTCCTTTTGCTTTTCCTGGTTTTAATGAGCCATTCACTTTTTTCCCAGAAAGATTCCATTGCACCTTCAAAAGTGAAAGACACTTCCGCGTTTAGACTGAAGAAAGTTAAAAAGGCCAAATTGAAAGATAGTATAGAAATTACAATAAGGGATTATAAAATTGTTTCTTACTCAAAAGACTCCACTTATTTAGACACTACTCTTAGTATACAAAAAGAATACAAATACAATTATTTACGTCGGGATGATTTTGAATTAATGCCTTTTGCCAATGTAGGTCAGCCTTATAATCACCTTGGTCTCAATTTAGATCGCAATACCCTTTACCCATCTATTGGTTCTAAAGCAAGACATTTTAATTATATGGAAGTGGAGGATATATCCTACTATAACGTGGCCACACCTATGACTGATCTTTTTTTTAAGACCACTTTTGAACAGGGACAGTTGCTAGATGCAATACTGACCTTTAACACATCGCGCCGATTTAACTTCTCAATAGCATATAAAGGATTTAGGTCTTTAGGGAAATACCAGTGGAGCCAGGTCAAATCTGGAAATTTTAGATCTACCGCCAATTATGTGACAGAGAACGGCCGGTACAGATTAAGAGCACACTGGACGTCTCAGGAAATTGAAGGAGAAGAAAATGGCGGAATTTCTAATAAAGAACTACAGTTTGAATCCGAAGACCCTGATTTTAAAGACCGTTCCAGAATAGATGTTTTTTTTACAGATGCGCAGAATATACTAATTGGTAAAAGATATTTTCTCGAACACCAATATAGAATTAATAAAAATGAAACTGATTCGGTTAGTTCCAAATCCAATTACCTGGGATTTGGACACACCTTTACTTACGAAACCAAGAATTACGAATTTCAACAGGATAGTGAAAACGAATTTTTTGGAGATGCTTTAGTGAGTCCCATAAGCGATAAAGCTAACCTAAAGACCATGTATAATGAAATTAATGTAGAGTTTTCTAACAGTACCCTGGGAGTTTTAAAAGGTTCTGTTAGTTTGTATAACTACAATTATTTTTTCAATAGCACAATTACCACAGATGAAGGCGCTATACCAAATCAGCTAAAGGGAGATGAAATAGCTATAGGCGCAAAATACAAAAAGCAGATAGGAGGTTTTATGCTACAAGGCGGTATCGCTTACAATATCTCTGGAGAATTAACGGGTAATATTATTGATGTATCTGCCAGTTTCCAAATTAATGAAAAGAATAAAATTAGTGCCAGCTTACATTCTTCATCCAGATTACCAGATTTTAATTTCTTATTGTATCAGTCTGATTATGAAAATTACAATTGGTACAATGCCCAAAGCTTTGAAAAAGAACGTCTGAGCAGTCTGCAATTTAACCTGGAATCGCAGGTATGGGGTAATATAAGCGCAAAATATACAACAACAGACAATTACACTTATTTTACTTCTCTTGCCAATGATGAACAAGCTGATGCCAATTTGGAGAATGCTTATATAAAACCATTTCAGGAAGCGAATAGTATAAATTACTTAAAAGTAAATTACTTTAAAGAATTTAGACTTGGAGACTGGGCGTTGAGCAATACTATAATGTATCAGAATGTCACACAGGATAATGAGGTATTAAACCTCCCCACATTTGTCACAAGAAATACGCTTTATTTTTCTAAGCATGTTTTCAAGAAAGCGATGTTCTTACAAACGGGAGTAACCTTTAAATATTTTAGCAGCTATAATATGGACGCTTATAATCCGGTACTTGCAGAATTTTATACACAGAACCGGGACAAACTTGGAGGATTTCCATTATTGGATTTTTTTATAAATGCAAAAGTCAAAACTGCGAGGATATATCTTAAAGCAGAACACTTTAATTCTTCATTTTCAAAGAATAATTTTTATGCTGCCCCTGATTACCCATATCGTGACTTTGTAATACGGTTTGGGTTAGTATGGAATTTCTTTTCCTAAGTATATATTAAAATTGCAAATAAACACGGGTTCAGTTTGTAGGTCTGACTTTTATCTGCTGGTTTGTTAGGAACTTCTTTTGTGCCTATGGTGATTATTAGCTAAAAAATTCGGGTATTATATCAACCATTTTTAATGGTGAAAGCTTCATATTCAGGATGTTATAATTTAATTGTTTTTAAAGGATAATTTTTTTTGATTTAGGGTTGTGCAAGCAAAAAAAGTGCTCTATATTTGCACCCGCTTAGCTGGGCAGTAGTAACGGTTAGGTAAGGAAAAGGAATTATGAGCTACTGAATATAAAAGTTCATTGACATATTGACAGACAGCGTTTTTCTGCTTAAGTTTTCGTTAAGA
>CAZHWD010000210.1:0-14194 GCA_964536335.1 uncultured Eudoraea sp.
CATCATTTGAGATTGCATATAATGTAATGTCTCTTTCAATATTTTTAAAGGCAAAATCACCAAGTTTAACCGTTTTGATTTCGGGGTGATTCTTAATCTGAAAATAGATATCAGAACTAATTAAAACAGAATTGGCCACACCCATAGATTCAATACGAGAGGCAATATTTAAACCATCCCCAAATATATCCTGGCCTTTACGCACTATTTCTCCAATATGTATACCTATACGTAGAGGCACATAGGGTTCTTCTCTTAAATTATTTTGTATGCTTATAGCACATTTTATGGCACTTACGGCACTTGGGAATAACATGAGACACCCATCGCCATAAGCCTTGACTATTTCACCATCATATTTTTTTGACTGAAGTTTTAAAACTTCTTCAAAGTGCCTAAGTTTTGATAATGCCAGTTCCTCATCTTCTTGCATCATGGAGGAGTATCCAACAATATCTGCATAAATGATTATTGAAATGAGTCTATCAAGATTATCCACAGTACTATGTTCCTTCATTCTATGTTAAGATAATTAATTTAATCAACTTCTGCTGGCTCTAAATAAGACTTGCGATTAATTAATATTAATTACACATAACGATTCGGCAAAACTTCATAAGTTGCCCGATTGTTTATTTCTAATAAATTATCTGACTCAAACGCCGACAGTAAAAAACACTGCTGGCCTATGGAATCTGACTATTTGTTAACATCTTATGATGCCCTTAATATGAAGTTATCGAAATTTATGGTTTAATCTCGATATACGGTGAAAAATGCTCATGGGCTATTTTCCATTGGCCTTGGTCTTTTACAAACACTAACGAACTTCTACTTTTTCCTGTAAAAGTATCTTCACCCATAACTACACTGTAATCAAGAATAAATGATGCTATGGCTACATCGTCAAAAACATCCACCTTGACCTCAGGAAGGGTATAATCAAAGTCAGAAGTAGCTGTAAAAAATTCCTCCTCTGTCTTTTTTGCCATGGCATAATCCTGCATTTGTGATACATCCCCATCATCAAATTTGGTGAATTTAGGCCCTCTTAGATGATAAGAATCCAAACTATCCATATCTTTTGCTTTGGCTACATCGAAAATATCGTTGACTATATTCTTGATTTGTTCCTGTTCTTCGGGATACATATCAGTTATTGGATTACTTTTCGGTGCAGGGGTATTACAGCTAAACATTAAAACCCCTAGGAATAAGATTAGAATATTTATTGATTTCATAGTATTTAAATTATATGCCACAGTGGTATGGCTATGTTGTCATACTGACCTATAGCCAGTTTAGAATAATAGCTTTTGTTCTCGGTAGGTTTATTTTAATTTATTCTTCCAGTTCCGCCATTTTTTTACCTATATGCTCCATCACTTCACCAAACTCCTTCTCTGGGCTAAAATCAATTATTTTTACATCTTCTTCAACAATGGCAGTATGTCCTGCAGGCCAGTAAAACACATCCCCTTTTTTGACAATTTCTTCAGATTTATCATCATAAATTAGCCGTATTGCACCCTCAACAATATAGCCCCAATGTGGGCAATGGCAACTGTTGTTTTTTAGTCCTTGAAGCAAAGGTGTAAAGTCGGTTCCTTTGGGTAGTTCATTAAAAGCAATGGTCATTCCTCCATAACCCGTTATGTTGCGCATAATTGAATCAGGGGTTTGCATGACAATTGGCATGTCTTCTTTGTTGATTTTCATAATTCTGCTTTTTTAAATGTTAATATAATTGTATTAATTTCTTCTTGTTGGGAACTTTTGTTATAAGCGCAATGCGTTCGTTTTGATAGCATTATCGATTATATTTTGCGTGCTCATTCTATTTATGTTTTTGAGATTCTTATAGGCCTTTTTGCTGAATATTGATGCCACATTTAACAGCATTGTAGGCACTGCTAAAACTTGCCATGACCTCATCAAGGCAGTATAGCCTACAATGTCAGTAAACATGATTGCTGCCAGGTGATGTTGTTGCATGTGCTGATATCATTGTATTTACGAATCATTTTAATGACCGTAAAAATTAAGATTACAGTCTAATTTAAAATTTACACAACCCTTTTGGCTGGGGCAATGATTTTCATCAGGTATATGGGTAAGATTCCCAGCCCTTTATTAGACCGCCACATTGTAGAGAGTAAAAGATGTTTTGGTTGTTGGTTATAAAATGAATCTATGAAATGGTTATAGAAGAAGATAAATAGATGCGAAGGCACCAGAACCTAAAGCTGAAAAACCCCATTCATGGAGCCTTTTAGAGTTTGAAAAATTTATACTTACCGAAAAGGTGACTTTGAGGTATTAGACCACTCAGCACATTCCCCTCACTCCGTTGTCCTTCATTTCGGGCAAAGAGCTTCATTGTATAGGTCTTGGACACAACCCAAATGCGATACATTGGGGTTACTTCCGCTTTAACTGAAATGGGAAAATATTAAAAGCTGTAAGCAATTGAAAATCAATTGTATAAAAAAAGTTAGCAATTATTAAAATTGCTAACTTATTGATAATCAAGTATTTAAAAAGTGACCTGGCTGGGGCTCGAACCCAGGACCCTCTCCTTAAAAGGGAGATGCTCTACCAACTGAGCTACCAGGTCATTTTTGTGTTTATTCCTCGCTTACCGTTGAGATAAATGGTATTGGCGGCTGCAAATATACTATCATTAATTAATTTTTCAAGTTCATTTAAAGATTAATTTGAGTTTTCTTTGAATTCCTTTATAATTAATACATTTTTACCAAAATATTGAAAATGAAAGTAGTCCTGATAGGATATATGGGTAGTGGGAAAACTACAGTTGGGAAGCTACTCGCAGAGGAGTTGAAATTTAAATTCATAGATCTGGATGATTATATTGAGACCAGTTTAAAAGAATCCATAACGCACATATTTGAAACTAAAGGAGAACTGTACTTTAGGAAAAAAGAGAGCGAATTGCTGAACAAGATACTTGATGACAATCGTGATTTGGTAATAGCCATAGGTGGTGGAACACCTTGTTATGGATCTAATATGGATACAATTCTACAAAAGACGAAGCTCGTTTTTTATCTTAAATTGTCAATAGCTTCCTTAACAGAAAGACTCAATAAGGAGAAGGAGCACAGGCCTTTAATTTCTCACCTTAAAGACGAGGATCTACCCGAGTTTATAGGGAAGCATCTTTTCGAAAGAGGTGTTTATTATTCACGTGCTAATTACACGGTAACCGGGGACCACAAGGATTCAGATTTTGTAAAAGAGGAAATAGTAGGTCTACTCCCCTAAATAAATCGCATCATTTTTTGCCTTGAATTCTACTTTAACATGTTCCTGCAAGGAGGTGGAAAGAGAAATGCCTTTAAAATCTGCTTTAACAGGATATTTTTTATGGTTTCTATTTACCAGAACGGCCGTTTTTAACTGCTTTAATGGAGTTTTAAGAAAATGGTGTACCCCATAAATAAGGGTAGTTCCCGAATTTAAAACATCGTCAACAAGAACAACAGATTTATTTTTGTATTCACTTTCCGGAATGGACATTGTAACCCCGCTTCTAATGGGATCTTTTTTGTCCATCATCACCTTACACAATACAATTTCAGCTGTAGTTATGTCTTTCAGAACAGTTTGTAATTTTTTTGCAAAATTTAAGCCTCCTCCTACAATTCCAGCGATTATAATCTTTTTCTCAGATACATTGCTCTCATAAATCTGATAGGCAATCCTTCTGATCTTATGTTGAATCTGTACGTGGGAAAGTATTTTATTTTGCATAATGGCGCCAAATTATTTTTCAAAGATAAAAAACAGTTCCTTATCTTTTCTTGGTAGTATAGAGTTGTTCGCCCGCTCCAACACTTTTATAGTAAAAATTGTATGAAATAAATCTTCATATTCCTTTAAGCTACCTCCAAATGGAGGACCATTAAGGGTTAATGGAAAGTCGAACAAAACTCCGGCTAGTCTGCCCCCAGGTTTTAAAAGCTGAAACATTTTTAGGATATAGTTTTTCCGCAGTTCCGGATTTAGGGCGCAAAAAAAGGTTTGTTCCAGGATCAAGTCGAAATCCTGTACTTCCAGCTCAAAAAAATCTCCATATATTAATTGGCTGTCCTGAATTTCCGGAATTTCTTTCTTTATTTTATCTAAAGGCTGCCTGGCAAGATCTACGACATGAACATTTTTAAAACCGGAATTATAGAGATAAACTACTTCATAACCATTACCGGCTCCGGGAATCAATATCTTCAGGTTTTGATTTTCAAGTTGATCGATATATTCTTTGAGGGGAGTAGATACAGAACCTATGTCCCAACCCAAATTATTACTGGCATAGCGCCCTTCCCAAAAGTCTTTATTCAGATTCATCCAGATAATCGTCTATATCCCGCCTTTCTTTTTTGGTAGGTCGGCCTTCGCCTTTTTGTCTATATTGATCTTTATTTAATCGCATTAATTCGTGGTTTTGAAATGCTTCCTTCGGAGTGGTATCCTTTCTATAAATATCCACCAGTTTTGCACTTACCCGGCCGGAGGGTACATCCAGGACAATAAGTTCATAATTAATTTGATTTTTACGTACGATAATTTCATCCAGCTTATAGACTTCTCTTGAAGGTTTAGCCGTTTTACCATTTATACGCACATGCCCTTTTTTACAAGCTTCAACAGCCATATTGCGGGTCTTATAATAGCGGATATTCCATAAATACTTATCAATGCGCATTTACAAATAAAAATCTTTGTTAAGGACTTCAACAAAAATAGTGGAAAATTGTATCTTGCGGGCTTCAAAAGAAGATCTATGAAAGAAAAAGGAGTTCTACTCTTTATTGCTGTCTTGGCTATTATATCGTCATGTAATAATGATGATGATAGTTCGAACGTCCAGGAAGTACCGCCAAGACCCCTTGCTGAGGTTGAAGAAGAAAATGACGCGGAAATAAGAGAATATTTACAAACGCATTATTATAACTATGAAGAATTTGCAAACCCACCTGCGGATTTCAATTTTATGATAGTTTTGGATACTATATCCGATCAAACTCAGGATAAAATTCCTCTTATAGATCAGGTATCTACCATGACTATTCCCGTTTCGTCTGAAACTTTTAATTTGGATGAGGATGTAATTGTTGATCATACGCTATATTATCTTGCCGCACGTGAGGGAATAGGGGAAAGTCCTACGGTGGCAGATTCAACTTTTATTACGTATGAAGGTCAATTACTTTCGGGCATTATTTTTGACAGTAACACTACATATACCTGGCAATACCTGCCCTTTTTTCTTAGGGGTTATGCCGCCGGAGTTTCCAATTTTGATGTAGGTGGTGATGTTATTTCTAATCCTGATGGCACTATAGAGATTACTGGAAGTGGTATTGGATTAATGTTCCTTCCTTCCGGATTGGCGTATTATAATAACCCGCCTAGCGGTATCTCAACTTATGATAACCTTGTTTTTCAGGTAAATACTGGTTTATTTATAGAATCTACCGATTACGATAATGATGGAATTCCTTCCATAATGGAAGATTTGAATAATAATGGAGATCTTTCTGATGATAATACGGATGAAAGTACGGAACTGGCCTCTGGATTCGGGTTATTTCCAAATCATTTAGATCGTGATGACGATCAGGATGGTACACCAACCAGAGATGAAATTGTTATAGACAATGAAGGAAATATTTCATTTCCTGATTCTGATGGAGACGGAACCCCGGATTATCTGGATGCTGATAGTTAACAGAAAATTTATTTCATAAAAAGCCCACAGATTTGTGGGCTTTTTTTATATAGATATTTAGAATTAGAATTTAAAAGACAAACTAAAAATAACCTGATCTGCCCTGGTATCTACCCTGCTTTCAGGTAAAGAGGTAATATTAGTGTTAACAAAAGTGGCTATATTTTCACCAAAACCCGTTTCATACCTTATCTCCAGTCCAATTCTTCCCAAATTAACTCCTGCTCCAACATTCAATCCCACAGTAAAATCGTTTTCTATATTATCTATGGTGATATCGCTGAACTTTGAATTTAAAATGTATTGAAAAGATGGTCCAATAAAAATATTTAAAGGACCAATTATTCTCCAACCTCCTAAAACAGGCACATCCAATTTGTCTATTTTAAGGTCACCATCGCTATATCCGGATTTTGTATGGGTATAAACCAATTCAGGACGCAGATAAAACTTATCTCCCAATTTTCCATACAATCCAATGTGATAACCAACATTTGCATCCGGATTTTGCAACGCTTCCCCAACTGCTTCGAGATATTCTCCGTTGGAACTATAGTTTAATCCGGCCTTAATACCAAAACCAGATTTTTTTTGAGCATAAGTTGACAAACAACCTATAGCAAATAGGATAATTAAAAACGTATTTTTCATAATGTTCTTGTTTTATTTGTGGCTTCTAAAACAGCACCACAAGTTTTTATGCCTTTCTTTTTAGTACCCCTAAAACGGCCTTTTCTATGGCTTTATTATCTAACCCGTATTTTTCCATTAATTGATCGGGGGTTCCACTTTCACCAAAGGTGTCCTGTGTGGCAATAAACTCCTGAGGTACAGGATAATTGGTAGTTAAGGTTCTGGCTACACTTTCTCCAAGTCCGCCCAAATAATTATGCTCTTCGGCTGTTATTACAGCACCAGTTTTTTGTACTGATTTAATTATGGTTTCCTCATCTAATGGCTTAATGGTATGTATGTTAATTACCTCAGCTGAAATACCCTTACTTTCCAGGTTTTCAGCCGCAATTAGAGATTGCCAGACTAAGTGTCCTGTGGCTACTATGGTAACATCCGTACCTTCATTTAGAAGTAGTGCTTTTCCTATCTCAAAGTTCTGATCTGCAGGAGTAAAATTAGCTACGGCAGGCCTTCCAAATCTTAAATATACTGGCCCCTCATGTTCTGCAATGGCTATGGTAGCGGCTTTTGTCTGATTAAAATCACAGGGATTAATGACCGTCATCCCGGGTAACATTTTCATTAACCCTATATCTTCCAGAATCTGGTGAGTTGCTCCATCTTCACCAAGGGTTATACCCGCATGTGAAGCACATATTTTTACGTTTTTACCGGAATAAGCTATAGACTGTCTGATTTGATCATATACTCTGCCGGTAGAAAAGTTGGCAAAAGTTCCGGTAAAAGGAATATATCCTCCAATGGTAAGTCCAGCTGCAATGCCCATCATATTTGCTTCAGCAATTCCAACCTGAAAAAAACGTTCAGGATTTTCATTTATGAATTCCTGAATTTTGAGAGAACCTACCAAATCAGCACAAAGCGCTACTACATTTGGATTAGTACGTCCGAGCACCGTCATGCCAGCTCCGTAACCGCTTCTTGTATCTTTCTTTCCTTGATCTGTATACTTTTTCATTAATTCCATTTTTCGTATTGAGGATTAATAGTCCCCCAGTGTTTCCGGATTCTGACTTAATGCAATTTCTAATTGTTCATCATTGGGTGCTTTTCCATGCCAGGCATGTGTATGCATCATAAAATCTACTCCATGGCCCATAATAGTATCCATAATTATACATACAGGCTTTCCTTTACCTGTTTTTTTCTTCGCTTCCTTAAGCCCATGGATAACTTCATCCAGATCATTACCGTTTTTAATTTCCATGGTATCCCAACCAAAGGCTTCAAACTTTTTCTTTAAGTCACCCATAGGTAAAACATCAGATGTGGCACCATCAATTTGTTGACCGTTATGATCTATTGTGGCTATTAAATTATCAACCTTATTGCCTGCGGCAAACATAATCGCTTCCCAATTCTGGCCTTCTTGCAATTCACCATCTCCATGTAGACTGAAGACCAGGTGTTCATCCTTATTTAATTTTTTTGCTAATGCTGCACCTATTGCAACAGACATGCCTTGTCCTAATGAGCCGGAAGCTATACGCACACCGGGTAACCCTTCATGTGTAGCTGGATGACCTTGCAGTCGGGAATTCAATAATCTAAATGTTTGTAATTCTTCAATAGGGAAGTAACCACGCCTGGCCAGTACACTATAAAAAAGTGGAGAAATATGGCCATTGGATAAAAAGAACAGATCTTCATCACGTCCATTCATATCAAAATCTTCTTTTAAGTCCATGATTTCATTATACAATGCTACCATAAATTCTGTACATCCCAGAGAGCCTCCCGGGTGGCCGGAATTTACCTTATGTACCATACGTACAATATCTCGTCGAACTTGCGAAACGAGGACTTGTAATTCCTTTATTTCTGACATTTTATATCGGTTTTATCACGGTCAAATGTAATGGCAAACTTTTGCTTGCACAAGAGTAGTTATAATATTTTATTAACGTTATAACCCTTTACAGAACTTTATTTTTTTGTTAAGTATTTTATGCAAGTCAGTTGAGTATATTTGCCATTGAATTCTTGCTTTGAAGTTTAAATTAGAACATACAGTTTCTGGGACACAGGCCCGTGCGGGAGAAATAATAACGGACCATGGTGCAATTAAGACTCCAATATTTATGCCCGTGGGAACAGCGGCATCGGTAAAAGGTGTACATCAAAGAGAACTTCGTAATGAAATTGATCCTGATATAATTTTAGGAAATACCTACCATTTATTTTTAAGGCCAAAAATTTCAATTTTAGAACAGGCAGGCGGGCTTCATAAGTTTATGGGTTGGGATAGAAATATTCTGACTGACAGTGGGGGTTACCAGGTTTATTCATTGTCTGCCAACAGAAAAATAAAGGAAGAAGGTGTAAAGTTTAAATCTCATATTGATGGTTCTTTGCATATGTTTACTCCTGAAAATGTTATGGAAATCCAAAGGTCAATTGGTGCTGATATTATTATGGCCTTTGACGAGTGTACACCATATCCATGTGAGTACAACTATGCCAAACAATCGATGAACATGACCCACCGATGGTTAGACAGATGTATAAAGCATTTGGATAAGCTACCTAACAAATATGGTTATTCGCAGTCCTTTTTTCCCATTGTACAAGGATCTACTTTTAAGGACCTGCGTATTCAGTCTGCAGAGTACATTGCAAATGCCGGGGCAGAGGGCAATGCCATAGGTGGTCTTTCTGTTGGAGAACCGGCGGAGGAAATGTACGCTATGACGGAAGTAGTATGTAATATTTTGCCTAAGGATAAACCACGTTACCTTATGGGTGTTGGAACACCAATTAATATTTTAGAAAACATTGCGTTAGGAATAGATATGTTTGATTGCGTTATGCCCACCAGAAATGCAAGGAATGGTATGTTATTTACAGCACATGGGACTATTAATATTAAAAATAAAAAATGGGAGAATGATTTTTCCCTGATTGATGAAGAGGGTACTACCTTTGTTGATAAAGAATATACTAAAGCATATTTACGTCATTTATTTGCTGCAAATGAATATTTGGGGAAACAAATTGCAACTATTCACAACCTTGGGTTTTATATGCGATTGGTTAGGGAGGCCAGAAAGTACATTTTGGAAGGAACTTTTTCCAATTGGAAAGATCAGATGGTTAAGCAAATGGATAAGCGGTTATAAGCATGACAATTATAGATAAATACATACTAAAACAATATCTGGCCACTTTTGGAACCATGTTATTATTATTTATACCCATTGGCATCATGCTTAATTTGGCAGAGCAAATAGGGAAGATGATAGACAATGAAGCTCCTCTGAATGAAATACTTATCTACTATCTCAACTTCACGATTTACATTGGTAGTTTGTTGTTTCCAATCTTTTTGTTTTTATCTATTATTTTCTTTACATCCAAATTGGCCAATAATACGGAAATAATAGCTATTCTAAGTTCCGGAGTTTCTTATAGCCGCTTTTTACGACCCTACTGGATAGGAGCAAGTATTATTGCAGTAATCATGTTTTTTATGGGAATGTTCATTGTGCCTAATGCGAGTAAAAGGTACAATGAGTTTAAATTTGAATATTTAAAAAGAGGTAATAAGGACCGGGTTACCAGCAATATTTTTAACCAACTGAATGAGAATGATTTTATTTATGTCAGTAGCTTTGATCCGGCAAGAAGGATAGGTTATAATTTTACTTTTGAACACTTTAATGATCAGAATCAACTGGATTATAAGATATCTGCAAGTAATATCCGTTGGGTGCCCAAGGATAGCTTATATAGATTAACGTCATACACCAAACGGAAAATAAGGGCAAATACTGAGATAATTGAGAAGAAAAGACGACTGGACACTTTATTTATATTTAATATTGAAGACCTGACACCGGTTTCCTATATAGCTGAGACTAAGAATTTAGTTGAGCTAAATGAATTTATCGAAGTTCAGAAAAAAAAAGGTGCATCTAATATAAACACCTACATTTTAGTAAAATACAGACGGTGGGCTCTGCCAATTACCGCATTTATTCTTACCGTTATCGGTGTGGCCGTTTCTTCGGCGAAACGCCGTGGTGGAATGGGCGTAAACCTTGCCTTTGGAATTGGAGTTGCCTTCATTTTTATATTCTTTGACAAAGTTTTTGGAACGCTGGCCCAACAATCAGGCTTTTCCCCCTTGTTGGCCGTAATAATACCTAATGTAGTATTTGGCATTTTAGGATTTTATTTGCTTAAAAATGCCAAACGATAAGTTAAAAAACTACCTGCACCTTCACCTGATTGTATTTATTTGGGGCTTTACGGCAGTACTTGGAAAATTAATTTCAATAGATGCTATGTCTTTGGTTTGGTATCGCATGTTAATCGCCTCTTCTTTAGTTGCTGTTTATATTTTATATAAACGTTATTCCCTTAATGTCAGTAATAAAACTTTATTGGTTATGTTGACGGCTGGTGTTATAATTGCTTTGCACTGGTTCACATTTTTTAAAGCTATTAAAGTGTCTAACGTATCCATTGCACTGGTGACAATGTCTACCGGCGCATTGTTTACAGCATTTATTGAACCATTTTGGTATGGCAGGAAAATCATTTGGTACGAAGTGGTATTTGGTTTGATGGTTGTTTTTGGTTTATACCTTATTTTCAATGTAAACACTTCTTATAGTCTAGGGATGGGTCTGGCTCTTATTTCTGCACTCCTGGGATCAATATTTAACTTAATTAACGGACAATTAATTAAATCAAATAAGCCCTCGACAATTTCTTTTTACGAATTAATGAGCGGTGCATTTTTTATTTCAATTTTTCTGGCAATAAATGGATCTTTTAATAGAACACTTTTTACACTCCCATTTAGTGACTGGTTTTACATTTTTATTCTGGCTTCTGTCTGTACAGCTTATGCCTTCATCGCCGCAATAAAAGTTATGAGATTTATTAGTCCATATACCGTTATGCTAACAATAAATTTAGAACCTGTTTATGGTATATTTCTGGCGCTTTTAATCTTTGGACAAAGTGAAAAGATGAGCCCGCTTTTCTACGTTGGAGCATTAATTATAGTTACTACTATAATTGCAAATGGTATCTTAAAGAATAAAAGAAAATCAAATAATGGAAATGGAATAAGAGGTAAGGTTTCCTGAAGTGTTAATAATTTAATGTATAAGACGGCATAAAATTTTATATTTGTTCAGACAATCAAACTAATGCCATCTTTAAAAGTGGCAAAAACTTTTTTTAATGGAATATTTGGAATTTGAACTTCCTATTAAGGAATTGGTAGAGCAATTAGAGAAATGCCAGATTATTGGCGAGGAGAGTGAAGTTGATGTAACTGAAACCTGCCGGCAAATTGAAAAAAAGTTAGAAGAAACACGAAAAGATATCTATAAAAATCTTACTGCGTGGCAGAGGGTACAACTTTCAAGACATCCGAACAGACCTTATACTTTAGATTATATTAAAGCCATTTGCGGGGATACCTTTTTAGAATTACATGGCGATAGGAATGTGAAAGATGATAAGGCAATGATTGGTGGTCTGGGCAAAATAGGGGACCAAAGTTATATGTTTATTGGCCAACAGAAGGGATATAATACAAAGACCAGACAGTACAGGAATTTTGGGATGGCCAATCCTGAAGGATATAGGAAAGCCCTCAGACTTATGAGATCTGCTGAAAAATTTGGAATCCCTGTAGTATGTTTAATAGACACTCCTGGTGCTTATCCAGGTATTGAAGCAGAACAGCGAGGACAAGGGGAAGCTATAGCCAGAAATATACTTGAAATGACCCGCCTTAAAGTGCCAATTATTGTAGTGATAATAGGAGAAGGTGCTTCCGGTGGTGCCTTGGGGATAGGAGTAGGTGACAAGGTTTTGATGCTCGAAAATACTTGGTATTCCGTTATATCACCGGAATCCTGTTCTTCAATTTTATGGAGAAGTTGGGAATATAAGGAAATTGCTGCAGATGCATTAAAGCTTACGGCAACAGACATGAAAAAATTAAAACTCATTGATGAGATTGTTCGTGAACCATCTGGTGGTGCTCATAGTAATAGAGAAAAGACTTTTGAAATTGTCAAAAATAAAATTGCTAAGAATTATGAGGACCTCAAAAAGTTATCACCAAAAGAATTGGTTATAGCTCGAATGAATAAATATGCAAATATGGGTGTATTTAACGGCTAATCAGCGTTTTTATCAGGATAGCGAAAATCCGGGGAATTCATTCTCCGGATTTTTTTCGTTATCAACACAATTTTGTAACTTATCAACATACGAATTGTTAATTAACGGTTGATATCCGAAAAGCTAAATTTAAAGTTAACTTAAGGTTAATTGCATACTTTTACACCCATGGAAAAACCCAATCCAATTATTGGTCATAAAATAGGCAAGCCAGCAATCATCAACCTTGAGAAGGGTAAAATACCTCCTCAAGCTGTTGATTTAGAGGAAGTTGTACTTGGAGCAATGATGATTGATAAGAAAGGTGTGGATGAGGTTATTGACATTTTGCATCCGGATGCATTTTATAAAGATGCACATCGTTATATATACGAAGCTATCTTTAAATTGTTTGAAAGTTCAGAACCGGTGGATTTATTAACCGTTTCTAGCCAACTTCGCAAGGATGAGCGACTTGAGGTCGTCGGCGGAGATTTTTATTTAATAAAATTGACTCAAAAAGTGGCTTCTTCAGCACATATTGAGTTCCATGCAAGGATTATTCTTCAAAAATATATTCAGCGTAGTCTGATCAAAATTTCCAGTGAAATTATTGAGGATGCTTATACAGATTCTACTGATGTTTTTGACCTCTTAGATAACGCTGAAGCAAAATTATATGAAGTTACCCAGGGAAATTTAAAGCGTTCTGCCGAAACAGCTCAAAACCTGGTGATACAGGCGAAGAAGAAAATTGAAGAAATATCAAATAAAGATGGTTTAAGTGGTATTCCTTCGGGTTTTGACAAGGTAGACAGGCTTACTTCAGGATGGCAACCGAGTGATTTGATAATTATAGCCGCCCGGCCCGGTATGGGTAAAACTGCACTCACCTTATCCATGGCAAGAAATATGGCTGTTAATTCTAATATCCCTGTGGCCTTTTTCTCTTTGGAGATGTCTTCTGTACAATTAATTACCAGATTGATATCCTCAGAAACCGGTTTACCTTCTGAGAAACTTAGAACAGGAAGACTCGAAAAACATGAATGGGAACAATTAAATGTAAAAGTAAAGGCACTTGAAAAAGCTCCATTATTTATTGACGATACCCCATCGTTATCCATTTTTGATCTTAGGGCTAAAGCAAGAAGATTAGCATCACAACATAAGATTAAACTAATAGTCCTCGATTATTTGCAGCTAATGACTGCAGGGGGCAACCAAAAAGGGGGGAACAGGGAACAGGAAATTTCAACTATTTCGAGAAATTTAAAGGCACTGGCAAAAGAATTGAATGTTCCGGTAATTGCTTTGTCCCAGCTTTCAAGGGCAGTGGAAACACGTGGAGGTAGTAAAAGACCTATATTGTCTGATCTGCGGGAATCTGGTGCTATTGAGCAGGATGCGGATATCGTTTCCTTTATATATCGTCCCGAATATTATAAAATTGATGAATGGGATGATGAAGAACGAACACCTACTCAGGGACAGGCAGAGTTTATTGTAGCTAAACACAGGAATGGTGGTTTAGATAATATTAGGTTAAAGTTCATTGCACAACTGGGTAAATTTGATAACTTGGATGACTTTGATTCGCCATTTGAGTTTCAG
>CAZHWD010000211.1:0-8343 GCA_964536335.1 uncultured Eudoraea sp.
TGCATCATGGTAGTTATTAAGACATTAGAAGAGATTGAACTTCTTAGAGAAAGTGCTCTAGTAGTTTCTAAAACTTTAGGTATGCTGGCCTCCGAAATTAAGCCAGGTGTTGACGGACTGTACCTGGATAAATTGGCAGAAGAATTTATTCGTGATCATGATGCTGAACCAGGTTTTCTCGGTATGTACGATTTTCCAAATACATTAAACCTGAGTCCGAATGCGGAGGTGGTCCATGGCATTCCAAACAAAGAACCATTGAAAGATGGGGATATCATTTCCGTAGATTGTGGTGCCTTAAAAAACGAATTTTACGGAGATCATGCATATACGTTTGAAGTGGGAAATGTAAATGAAGAAACCCGAAAGCTTCTCAGGATAACTAAGGAATCTCTTTATAGAGGAATCAGGGAATTCAAGGCAGGAAACCGTGTTGGAGATGTTGGTTTTGCAATCCAAAATTACTGTGAAAGCCATGGATATGGAGTAGTACGGGAACTCGTAGGTCATGGTCTGGGGAAAAAGCTCCACGAAGGACCCGAGATGCCAAATTATGGTAAGCGCGGAAGAGGAAAGAAATTTGCAGACGGGATGGTAGTAGCCATTGAACCTATGATTAATATGGGTACCAAGCGCATAAAACAACTCCGTGATGGATGGACCATTCTAACTGCCGATGGCAAGCCAAGTGCTCATTTTGAGCATAATGTGGCCCTTATACAGGGTAAACCGGAATTACTTTCTACCTTCCAATACATCTATGACGCGCTTGGTATAAAGAATAATGAGGAAGAAGAATTTAGGACAAAGAAGCTTCAACTCTAATCTGCAAAAAGATTTTGAAAAAACTATTTAAATATGTCCTGAATAAAATACCCAGGCCTTTTTTAATTCAACTGAGCTACCTGGCAAGGCCCATTCTTTCCATTACTCTTAAAGGGGATAAGTATACAGATCCAATAGATGGCAAGCAATTTAAAAGTTTCCTTCCCTATGGATATGAAAACCCCAGGGAAAACGTTCTTTCACCCTCTACCCTATCTCTGGAAAGACATCGCCTTTTGTGGTTATACCTTAAGAATGAAACCGATTTTTTTACAGCACCACACAAGGTTTTACATTTTGCTCCGGAACAGGCTTTCTATAGAAAATTTAAAAAGCTAAAACAGCTGCAGTATACGACAACAGATCTAAACTCTCCACTTGCCGATGTAAAAGCAGATATTTGTGCGCTTCCTTTTAAGGATAATTCATTTGATATTATTTTATGCAATCACGTATTAGAGCATATCCCGGACGACAGAAAAGCAATCGGCGAGCTCTATCGTGTCCTTAAACCTTCAGGTTGGGGTATTTTTCAAATACCTCAGGATCTTAAAAGAGAAGTCACTTATGAAGATGATTCAATTACCGATAAGAAAGAGCGGGCTAAAATTTTTGGACAATACGATCATGTCCGTATTTATGGACGTGATTATTTTGACAGGCTAAAAGAAGCTGGATTTAAAGTTAATGAGGTAGATTACACTTCAGGTATGACAGATTCCGATATAGAAAAATACAGACTGGCAAAAGGGGAAATTATACCCGTTGTAGGTAAATAATCAGTATACTATAAGCTTTTTGAATTCGGGTGTCATAAATTCTGTAACCTTACCAATCTCGTCAATATAAATGATATAGGCATCTAGTTCTTTGTTAGAGTCCAGCAGTTTTATAGATTCCGATAACTCCATCGCCATAAATGCAGTAGCATATGCATCGGCCTTGGCACAATTTTTTGCAATTACACTGACTGCAAGAATATTAGCATCTTTTGTATAGCCAGTTTTAGGATCGATTGTATGAACAAATTTTTTGCCTGTAGTAGAATCCACCCTGAATTTTCTATAATTACCGGATGACGCCATAGCATTATCTCTAAGCTGAAGTGTGAGTTTTAACCTTCTGCCCTCCTCCACCTGAGGATCATCAATACCAACAATCCAGGACTTTTGTTTTAACATATTCTCTCCTTTGGCAATGATCTCACCTCCTACTTCAATTAAATAATTTTCAATATCTTTTTGATCTAAAAATTCAGCCACACGGTCTATTGCATATCCCTTGGCAATAGCATTAAAGTCAATGAAAATTCTGGGATCATTCTTAATCACAGTTCCCTCCCTGGTTAAACGGACTTTATCAAAGCCCACGAATTGCAGAATACTATCGACTTTGATACTATCTAATGCCAGCTGTTTCCCCGGTCCAAATCCCCATGCATTAACCAGGGCACCCACGGTGGGATCAAAATACCCATTAGTACTGGTATACACTTCTTGTGAAAGTTGAAATACTTCACGAAACATTTGATCTACCCGGACTGTTGAGTCTCCATTATTAATTTTGGATATATCTGAATCTGAAATATATGTAGACATTGAATGATTAATGACATCAAATACAGAATCTATTTCACGCTGCAAATCAAGTTCCTCTTCAGTAAGATAAGTAATACTATAAGATGTTCCCAAAGCACCGCCAAAGCTGATATTTTTTACATATGAATCTGGTCCCTGTCTGCATGAAACAATAGTGAATATGAAGAAAGTGAAAAATAGAAACCTGATACTAAACTTCAATAAGTCCATCATAATTCACAATATAAGATTCATTTAAATAAACGGGAAGGTTTTGATCAATAGCGTTAGACAAACCAACTCCCGCATAATAGGTCTTAGCCTCAAATTTGGATGCTTGTTCTTTAATTTTCATCATAAGACCCTTGTCATATATTCCAGGGTCATTGGGATAAACAACATTCCGCACAACAATGAAATACAGTTGTTTTTCCTTAAGGCAGACAAATTGAGGGTTCTTTAGAGGTTTACTATTGACACCCATGAATTCATATCCTTCAGTTTCCAGCTGTCTCCCGACAATATTCATTGCCAGGTTATGCAATTCTTGTTCTGTTAACGCCTGCAACTTATTATTCATTTATCAAAAAAACCGATATTGATCAATATCGGTTTTAGATTATATACGGTTAAAATTATTAACCTCCGAAGTCATCAAAACGTATATTTTCATCCGGGATACCAAAATCTTCTCCCATTTTTTGAACGGCCTTGTTCATGAGTGGCGGTCCACAAAAATAGAGTTCAATATCTTCAGGAGATTCGTGATTCAATAAGTAATTGTCTATGACACAATTATGAATAAACCCAACAAATCCATCACCTGGGGCATCCAGGCTCTCTTTCACTTTCCAGTTATCCTCTTCTTGAGGTTCCGAGAGTGCCATATAAAATTTAAAATTCGGGAACTCTTTTTCTAATTCTTTAAAATGTTCTATGTAGAATAATTCTCTTTTTGAACGACCTCCATACCAGTAAGCAACCTTACGATTAGTTTTCAGGGTTTTAAAAAGGTGATATAAATGAGATCTCATTGGAGCCATCCCTGCACCGCCTCCAACATATAACATTTCCGAATCCGACTCATTGATAAAAAATTCACCATAGGGTCCTGAGATGGTTACCTTATTTCCCGGTTTTTGTGCAAAAATATAAGAAGAAGCTACGCCTGGATTTACATCCATCCAACCATTCTTAGACCTGTCCCATGGCGGGGTAGCAATTCGAACGTTTAGCATTATTTCCCTGCCTTCTGCAGGGTAAGACGCCATTGAATATGCACGCTCAACCACCTCGGTATTTCTCATAGTCAAGGGCCAAAGGTTAAATTTATCCCACTCATTCTGAAACTTATCTGGTGTCTCATGTTCTTCAGGGTGAGCTGTAATATCTATATCGGAATACTTTATATCGCAAGGTGGAATCTCAATTTGAATATATCCTCCGGCTTTATATCCCATATCTTCAGGTATTTCCACCACAAATTCTTTAATGAATGAGGCAACATTATAATTACGTACTACAGTTCCTTCCCATTTTTTAATGCCAAAGACTTCTTCAGGAATAGTTATTTCCATATCCTGTTTTACCTTAACCTGGCACGCCAATCTTGCACCTTCTGTCAATTCCCTTTTTGAAAAATGAGGTGTTTCAGTAGGAAGTGCCTCGCCACCACCCGATAGTACATGGCACTCACATTGAATGCAGGTACCACCACCGCCACAAGCTGAGGGAAGAAATACCTTTTGATTCCCTAACGTAGAAAGTAAAGAACTCCCTGAGGCAACTTGTATCTTTTTTTCTCCATTAATAGTAATTGTTACAGGACCTGATGGAGAAAGCTTTTCTTTTGTAACAAGTAAAAGCGTCACCAGTAGTAACAACAATATCATAAAAGCTATAACCGTAATTGTTATGGTTCCCAGGGTGCTTGTAGCTAATATCATTCCTCTTCTTTTATAAGGTCGTTATAAGAAATCTCTTTCTCATCTATTTCTTCTTCAACTTTTGCTTTATTCTCTTCAATCTTTTCGGCCGTAGTTTCCTCTACCGTAACCGGAGCTTCATCTCCGCCGGTAAGCATCCCACCAAAACTTTGAAAACCTATCCCCATTAATCCTGTAATAATAAAGGTTATTCCAAGACCTCTTAAAGGTGCCGGGACATTTGAATACCTTATCTTTTCACGAATCGCTGCAATTGCCAAAATGGCTAAAAACCAACCTATTCCAGAACTAACCCCATAATTAAAAGCCAATCCTAATGTCTCAATCTCCCTAGATTGCATAAACAGGGATCCCCCTAAAATAGCGCAGTTAACCGCAATCAATGGTAAAAATATGCCCAGGGAATTGTATAAGGCCGGAGAAAATTTTTCAACCACGATTTCTACCAATTGCACCATAGTTGCTATAGTTGCTATAAAAAGAATAAATGACAAAAAACTTAAATTGTAATCAGCGTATTCAGGGCCAAGCCATACCAAGGCACCATCTCTTAATAGGTATTGATCCAATAGCCAATTAAGAGGTACCGTTACTGCCAGTACAAAAATAACTGCAGCTCCCAATCCAACAGCAGTGGCTACTTTTTTGGATACTGCCAAATATGAACACATCCCTAAAAACACAGCGAAGACCATGTTGTCTATAAAGATGGATTTAAAAAATAATTCAATGTGTTCTAACATAATCTTCTCTTAAAAAGTAAATTAGTTTTCCTCTATAAGCGCCCTATTCCTGGAGCGTTGTACCCAGATAATAATCCCAACAACTATAAGCGCTGCCGGAGGAATAATCATGAATCCGTTGTTCTCGTAGCCGGTGGCATACAATCCTGTTTTAGTTACCGGATCTCCAAAAACCTTAAATCCTAATAAGGTTCCCGATCCCAATAACTCTCTAAAAAAGCCAACAATAATCAGAATTATTCCATAACCTAAGGCATTACCAATACCGTCTAAAAAAGCCTTCCAGGGTCCGTTACCCAGGGCAAAGGCTTCAAACCTCCCCATTATGATACAGTTTGTAATAATTAGACCAACAAAAACGGATAGGGTCTTACTCAATTCATAAGCAAAAGCCTTCAGAACCTGATCTACCATGATTACCAAAGTCGCAACAACTATTAGCTGAACAATTATTCTGATCTTCGTAGGAATGATATTTCGCAATAGAGAAATAACAACATTCCCTACCCCTAAAACAAAAAGAACAGAAATGGCCATGACTACAGAAGCCTGCAATTCTGCTGTAATAGCAAGTGCAGAACAAATACCCAGCACCTGAATGGTAATAGGGTTGTTATCCGCAAGAGGGTCTAAAATAAGGTTTGTGTCTTTCTTTGAAAGTAGTGCCATTTTTAATTAACTCTAATAGTTTCTAAATAGTCCTTATATAAATTTACGCTTTCCTTAATCATTGCAGAAACACCATTACCTGTAATAGTCGCACCTGCCAGGGCATCTACCTCATTGTCATCCTTAATTTTGTTTACTGGGTCATTATTGCCTTTAGCAACTGCTATTCCTTTAAATTGGTTATTGTTTAAGACTGATTCCCCTGTAAAATCGTCCATGAAATAACGCTGCTTAATATTCGCTCCAAGTCCTGGTGTTTCCGCTTTATGATCAAAGTAAACCCCTTGAACCTCCATATTTTCATTCAGCGCTATAAAACCCCAAATAGCATCCCAAAGCCCTTTACCATACATGGGTATGATATAATATTTCTTTCCTTCTTTTTCACCTATAAAAAGCGGAAGTTTCGCAGGATCACCTTTTTTTAATGCTGCAATTTGCTTTTTAAGATCAATCAGGTATGCCTGATCATTCTTTGTTATTTGATCTCCACTTATTACAAGTTGTTCAGTGATATACTTTGCAAATTCGGCTTCTACTACATCCGTGGGAACAAAATTTACGCTCCCCTCATCCTTATTTTCATTCACGCCCATGGCATAGAGAATATTCTGCTGCTTTTCGAATCTCTCATTCTCCTCAATTTTGCTACTTAATGCCGAGGCGAGATATGCCAGGATTGATCCAACAACAATAACCATTATAGCGGCAAAGATTATGGTATAACTATTTTTTTCCTTATTAAATGCCATAATTATAATGTTTCTACCTTAAGTTCCTCTTCTTGCCCTTCCCTGCTTTTAGGAAAAATTGTTGCTTGCTTCATACGCTTCATTCTACGTCTGATATTACCCTTAATTACATAATGATCAATAGTTGGTGCAAAAACATTCATTAAGAGAATTGCAAGGAATACGCCCTCAGGATAAGCAGGGTTAAATACACGTATCATTACCGAGATAAACCCGATCAGGAAACCGTAAATCCATTTGCCTTTATTGGTTTGCGATCCGGTTACCGGGTCTGTAGCCATATAAACAATTCCAAATGCAAGGCCACCTACCAGGAGGTGTTTCCAAAAATCAAAGCTCATCAATCCATAAAAAGTACTTCCCTCACCAATCCAACCTGCATCTACTACCTCATTAAAGATAAGGCCCATAACGAGAGAGCCAGCTACCGCACTTACCATGATTCGCCAGCTTGCTATTTTACTGAAAACCAGGAAAAGACCACCAAGCAATATTAAAAAGGCAGAGGTCTCCCCCACTGAACCCGGAATAAAACCAAAAAACATATCAGATATTGAATAAGAAAATTCACTGGCATTATTCTGAGCCAGATATCCAAGAATGGTTTCACCTGAAATGGCATCAGCAGTACCGGCACGTTCAACGGCACCATGCACCCAAACTTTATCTCCACTCATCCAGGTGGGGTAAGCAAAAAACAAAAAAGCCCTTATAGTTAGAGCCGGATTCAGAATATTCATTCCTGTACCTCCAAAAACTTCTTTACCTATAATTACGCCAAACACAACTGCAACGGCTAGCATCCAAAGAGGTGTATCGATGGGTACAATTAGTGGTACCAGCATACCGGTTACAAGATAACCTTCTTCAACTTCGTGTCCTTTTATAACGGCAAAAATGAATTCAATTAACAATCCCACACCATATGAGACAATAACCAGAGGCATAACCTGCACAAATCCTAACCAAAAATTATCCCAGGTCAGAAAATGTTCTATAACCGAAAAATTTTCAGGAAAACCGTTAATGGCAGAATAATATTGATAACCAGTGTTAAAAAATGAAAACAACAACACAGGGATCAGCGCCATAATTACAGTATTCATCGTACGCTTTAAATCATCAACAGCTCTTATGTGAGAACCATTATGAGTAGTTTCATCAGGAGAAAACAAAAATGTATGAAAGGCATTAAACGCAGGAGCCATCTTTTTACCCCTATACCTATGTTTCAAAATATGCAATCTTTTCTTAAAGGTCAGTCGTTTATTGCTCATTTTTATCCTATTTCTTTTTGTAATAAATCCAATCCTTCGCGAATTATCTGTTGATGTGGTTGTTTCGAAATACAAATAAATTCAGTCAATGAAAAGTCCTCGGGGATAACCTCATACAAACCAAGTTGTTCCATTTCATCCAAATCTTTAACCATACATGCCTTTAATAGCTGAAGTGGATAAATGTCTAACGGGAATACTTCCTCATACATACCTGTAACCACAAATGCCCTGTGTTCTCCATTTATATTTGTATCAAGATCATATTTCTTGTTGGGTTGTAACCATGAAAATGTTAGCGCTCTTGTAGAAGATAATTTATCAAATACCGGTTTGTTCCAACCAAATAATTCGTAATCATCTCCCTCAGGAATAACGCTTACTGTATTGTTATAAAAACCGAGAAATCCATCCGGGCTCGTCTTTTTACCTGTCAGGACATCTCCATTAATCACGCGAAATTTTTCATCTTTTACACCACTTGCATATAAAAATGTAGCAATCTCCGCACCGATTTTTGTTGTAAAATATTTTGGAGACTTCACCGTTGAACC
>CAZHWD010000212.1:0-25773 GCA_964536335.1 uncultured Eudoraea sp.
TCCTCCTAATGCTATTGCATATAGTACGGGCAAACTCGAACAAAAAGACTTCCGGTTTGGAGGTACCCTTTTTGGAATATTAGGGCCCATAATCATCACGTTTTGTGTTTTTGCCATAGCCGCCTTATACCAAATGATCATATAAATACAGTAGTTCATGATGAGAAAAATGCAAGAAGCAAATAAAAGAAGCGCCTTCTGAGCGCTCCTTTGTGACTATTTAAGCTTAAAACCAATCCTCACCGAAGGATTCGGGTCAACGATTTTAAAAGCAAGGGTACTGTTTACTTAACATAGGCATCTTCGTGCACCTTGGCTACAGCCCTACCCGAGGGATCATTCATGTTTTTGAAGGCCTCATCCCATTCCAGTGCAATTTTAGTACTGCAAGCTACCGATGCCTCCTGAGGCACAGACCATGCAGCTGCATCACTTGGGAAATGCCCTTCAAATATAGACCTGTAATAAAATTCTTCCTTAGTGGTTGGAGTTTGAATGGGGTATCTGAATTTGGCATTAGCTAATTGTTCGTCAGATACTTCCTTATCCACAACTTCCTTCAATGTATCTATCCAGCTATAACCTACCCCATCTGAAAATTGTTCTTTTTGTCTCCAGGCCACACTTTCGGGCAATACAGATTCAAATGCTTTGCGTACCACCCATTTTTCCATGCGTTCGCCATTTATCATCTTGTCTTTTGGATTAATCCGCATAGCCACATCCATAAATTCTTTGTCCAGAAATGGAACTCTGCCTTCTATTCCCCAAGCTGCCAAAGATTTATTGGCCCTTAAGCAGTCATACATATGTAACTTGGTCAATTTCCTGACAGTCTCTTCATGGAAGTCTTTTGGACTCGGTGCTTTGTGAAAATATAGATACCCTCCAAATAATTCATCTGCTCCTTCACCGGATAGTACCATTTTAATACCCATAGATTTTATTACCCTAGCCATAAGATACATAGGCGTTGATGCCCGGATAGTAGTAATATCATAGGTTTCCAAATTATAAATTACATCCTTAATAGCATCAAGGCCTTCCTGTATAGTAAACTTAATTTCATGATGGACAGTGCCTATATGGTCCGCAACTATTTGTGCAGCTGCCAGATCCGGGGACCCTTCTAATCCTACAGAAAATGAATGCAATTGGGGCCACCAGGCATCCTTGGTATCATCAGACTCTATTCGTTTTTGAGAATACTTTTTCGCTATTGCGGAGGTAATTGAAGAATCAAGACCTCCTGAAAGTAAAACTCCGTAAGGTACATCAGACATCAGTTGTCTGTGAACGGCTGCTTCCAACGCATCCCGTATTTCATCAATGCTTGTCTGGTTTTTCTTTACTGCCTCATAATCCATCCAATCTCTGTTATACCATCTTTTTAGTTCCCCGTCACTACTATGCAAATAATGTCCAGGCGGAAAAAGCTCTATTTTGGTACACGTACCTTCCAAAGCTTTAAGTTCTGAAGCAACATAGAAGGTTCCATTCTTATCCCAGCCCATATATAATGGAATTATACCCATATGATCTCTGGCTATAAAATATTCATCCTTCTCTGAATCGTAGATTGCAAATCCAAATATTCCATTCATATCATCGAGAAAGTCAGGGCCTTTTTTCTGGTATAAAGCAAGAATAACTTCACAGTCAGATTGTGTACTGAAAGTGTAAGATCCTTCAAATTGCTTTCTTAATTCTCTATGGTTATAAATTTCCCCATTAGCGGCTAAAATAAGTTTCTGATCTTCACTAAATAGGGGCTGTTTTCCTGATGCCGGATCCACAATTGCGAGACGTTCATGGGCCAATATAGCCTTCTCATTTGCATAAATCCCACTCCAATCTGGACCTCTGTGTCTTACTTTCTTGGACATTTCCAATAATTGAGGCCTCAGCGTTTCTGTACTTTCCTTTAAATTAAAGGCACAAACTATTCCACACATTCGTTTATATTTTATCAATTAAGAGGCAAAGATGCATATAAACTTGTTAATTAGAAATAGAAAGTGCCTTATTTATTTCAATTCGTAACTATTATTGTTAATATTGATATAATTGTTAATCAAAAATCATAAAATTGAAGTATTGCACAAGCATTTTGTAAGCAGTTAAAATTTTAACGACTTTTTATAAGACCTCAAAGGGTTTACTAATTAGATTTGATAAATATAAAAACAAGCACTATTATGAAAAAAGTATTGACACTAACGATGATGGCCTTAGCCATAATTTTTACAAATGAAATTACAGCACAAGAGTTTAGCGGGATGGATAAAAGCCCAGCAGATATTGCTTCATATCCCTCCAGTTACAAAGTTTCCGATAAATTGATAAAAGTTGTATATAGCAGGCCACAACTGAAAGACAGATCACTCTCTCAACTTGCACCTGATGGAAAAGTTTGGAGAACAGGGGCCAACGAAGCTGCAGAGATTACACTCTATAAAGACATGATGTTTGGAGATACTTCTGTGAAAGCAGGAACTTATTCTATTTTCACCATACCAGGTGAGTCTGAATGGACGGTTATTTTAAACAGCAATTTAAATCAGTGGGGAGCTTATTCTTATGATGAGTCTGCGGATGTAGCAAAGGCCAAAGGTTCTGTTAGTATGGGAGATGAATCATTGGAAGCATTTTCAATTGGATTCAAGGAAGTAGACACCGGAGTACATATGGTATTAGGATGGGGCACTACAAGAGTGGCGGTTCCTTTTAGTATGAGTATGTAATAAACATAGAAAATATTAAAAAGCCGAAGTCAAACACCTCGGCTTTTTTTTGTTTGATACTTTAAGAATTAATCTGTTAGGTTTCCAGTCTGAAGTATCCCGTCTATATATACCTGTTCTGCTGTTATTTCAGGGATATCCTTTAAAGGCACTTCCATAATATCCTTACTTAATACTACGAAATCTGCCAGCTTTCCTACCTCTATACTGCCCTTTTCTTTTTCTTCGAAGTTAGAATAGGCAGACCATATTGTCATCCCTTTTAACGTTTCTTCCCGGGATAAAACGTCCTGCATCTGAAATCCATCCGGAGGATAATTCTCCAGGTCCTTACGTGCAACTGCGGCATAGAAAGTAAGGAACGGACTTACCTGTTCAACCGGGAAATCTGTTCCCAATGCCACCAATCCGGCATTTTCCAAAAGCTTTTTAAAGGCATATGCGCCTTGCATCCTATCGTTTCCCAATCTCTCGTCTGCCCAATACATATCACTTGTGGCATGGGTAGGCTGAACAGAAGGAATTATACCATTCTTAAAAAAATCAAAATCATCTGAAGAAATGATCTGGGCATGTTCTACCTTCCACCGTTGGTCCTTCTTACCATCCAAAGCTTTTTCATATGCCCTGAGAACCACAACATTTGCCGAATCACCTATGGCATGTGTATTCATTTGATAGTCCGAATTGGCAATTCGTTTTGCCAATGCCATCATATCTTCGGCTGGGGTTATCATAGCACCATAATGTCCGGGTTTGTCTGAGTAAGGTGCCTTTAGTGCCGCACCCCTGGAACCCAAAGCACCATCACCATATACCTTTACGGATCGTACGTTTAACCTTGCAGTCTTAACGATGCCTTTATCCAGATAATAATCCAGATTTTCGGGATAATTACTGACCATAGCATATACCCGTATTGATAAATCACCAGCCTGTTGCAAACTATCTATCAATTCAATAGTAGTCCTGTCCAAGCCTGCATCATTCACTGTGGTAAGTCCATACTTTAGACATATTCGTTCAGCATCTTTAAGGGCCTGTATCTGAGTGTTTTTGTCCGGAGAAGGAAAAACGGTGTTTATCATTTGCATGGGGCTATCAACAAGTACTCCTGTAATTACCCCATTTTCTTTTACTATTTCACCACCTTGCACCTCAGTGTGATTATTAATACCAGCTATATCCAATGCTTTTTGATTAACCAGCAAGGCATGCCCGTCAATCCGCCTCAAAGCAACAGGAATATCCGGAAATAGGATATCCAATTCTTTCTTAGTAGGAAATTCTTTTAACTCCCAATCATTCTGATCCCATCCCCTACCTTTTATAAAATTACGTGGATTTTTATTGTGAAACTTTTGTACCCTTTCTATAACCTCTTCATAACTTTTGGTACCAACCAAATCTACCACCTGTTGATTTAGTCCTAAACCGAAAAAATGACAATGTGCATCTATCAATCCCGGAACAATTGTACTTCCGCTAGCATCAACTATTTTAGTGGCATTAAACTTCAATTTTAAATCTTCTGAACTTCCTACTGCTACAAATATTCCATCACGAACAGCAAAGGCCGTGGTTATCGAAAAGTTATCATCAACTGTATAGACATTTGCATTCAGCACCAATAGATCTGCTGTATCCTTTGTAACTTCGCAGGCAGTGAGCATAAGAGCTAAAATAAATATGAGGTTTCTCATGTAAACATTTATGTATTAAAGTTTGAGGAAAAGATTTCCTTATAGCCTTATTAACAAGCAGGTAAAGTAGATAATATATTTTTAATTATTTTGTAAATCCTCAAATTCGGCGATTACCTTCAAGCATAAAAGTGCCATCAGGGGTATTGCTTTCGCCTTTAAAAGAATCTCCATCCATGATAAGGGAAACGTCAACTATACTGCCTTCTATATCCACAGAGAAAGTCAGTTTATTTTTATCAACGCTTACGTTATCAGCAGGCAGGCTACCCCCAGGCATCTCCAATTCCACTGAGTACACCTTCTTTTTTTTAGAAATATGCATTACTCCGGAACTATATTCTACAGGCACGTCCTGAACCGAATATTCCCAACTTCCGGTCCATTTCTTTTTTTTAATTAGAATATCAGATATCTCAACCCCATTTAAAGTACCGCACATTTCAAGAGAATATCCGTTAGAAAATATTAGGACTAATAATATAAGGCCGAAATTTTTAAAAGTTGTTTTCATTTGAAAAGTTATTTAGTTTATGCCTAAATGTACAGCAATTTTTTAAAGTAAAGATCAGTGCTTTTCGGAAATTATAAATGCTACGCGCCTATTCTTCTGCCTGCCCTCTTCCGTTTCATTACTTGCTATGGGTGCTATTCCACCATGGCCTTTCCAACTTATCCTATCCTCTGAAAGCCCCAGTTCTATTAAATATTGAGCAACAGCGGAACAACGTCTATCTGACAAATACTGGTTATAAGATATAGTTCCAATATTATCTGTATGGCCCTCAACAATGATCTGAAGAGACTTGTTTGCATCCAGATAGTCATATATCTTTTGAACATCTGTTTTAGCAGAATCCAATAGCATAAATTCATCAAAATTGAACAGGAGACTTGTAAAAATATGGATCTTATCCAGCTCGTAATTTTCGGTTGCGAGATCTGTTTCAGGAGATAAATTCACAATGGAATTGATGGATTGCACAAGATTTAATGCAACCATATCCAGGTAATAATAAGCTCCCTGCTTGGCTCCTTTTTTTGTTTTGAATTTTCTGGTACCGGCGTTATTCTTAAAATTGCCAATTATCATATAATTTTCTGTGCCTTTGGCCACGAATCTGGTGCTTACCAGAACCCAATCTCTGGTATCTCTATAAAAATTTGTAGTTCCAATCTCCATAAAATTATAGGTATTACCCGCTATTTTGTACATATGCATTTTTGAGAGTTCTTTTTTTATATTCAGGGCCAGTCTTTCCTTTGAAAATAGAACCCCAAAATCTTTTACGGCGAAGTCTGAACGTTCAGCAAGACTAACATAGAAAGAAATCTGATAAGTTTTACCTTTTTCTAAGGTTTGAGTAAGAGGTGCCTGTATATATTCCCTATAATCATTCGGGGCGTATAGATAAAGGCCTGCATAACCCTTGCCAAAATCTGAAGGTTGTGTCCCATTAAAATTTTCAGGGGTACCCATTATGGTGCTACAACTATTAAAATAGTCGGTAGATCCTTTTGTTGGTGTACTCCAATGGGCGACATCGGTATCAAAATTACCGAGATGTACCGGGCATGTTTCATATTGCTCAAAACTAGGATTTTGAATCAGGTTTTGAGACAGAAGAGCTGTTATACCCCAAAAGTAGGCGAGCACCAAGCTGTATGTATTCTTAGCAACCAAAATAATAAGAGACTATTACTTCAACCTAAAATAAGAATTAATCTCCAAGCGTGAAGTTAATACCGTTTAACTGTATCTTTTACAGATGATTGAGCTAACTTTTAACTTTTTTTTCTACAAAGTCATTTAAAAATCAAACTTGTAGGATACCCCAGCTAATACCTGTAAGCTCTGCACTCTATAATTGGCCCATCGCTGATAAGCGTTATTCGCGATATTATTCGCTCTGGCAAAAATGGAAAGATGCTCATTATAATGGTATCCCACATGGGCATTTGCATCAAAAAAACTATCTAATGTGATTACTGTGGACGGGAAATCTGAAGGCAAAACATTTTCCACCACTTGTGAACTTAAATCCTGGCGTTCCCCTACATAAAATAAATTAGCCCCCAGAAACCATTTTTCTCCTATCTGGTAATCCAAAAGCAATGACCCTTTTACATCAGGAAGGTTCCATGCAGGATTATCGGTCTCCGTGTTGTAATCAAATAGTTCTACGTTTACTCCAAGTGTGAAATCTCTGTTTATATCAAGATTTAATTCGGCAAACAATCCAAGGGTTTTGATATCATCATAAAATAGTTCAAATGAATTTCCATAATAATATCCTTTTTCATCATCCCTAAAATCATTTTGAGGATTTAATTTATAAAGTGGTTTTCTGTTTTCAGCTCTATAAAATCCTTTTACATTATAACTCAGACTAGGTATTAATTGACCTTTAATACCCAGGAATCCATCATACTGCTTATCTGTAGGAAGTATAGTTAAAGTGGGTGATACAAATGGATTTTCGCCTGCAAAACTATAATAAGAATTTTGAACTAATCCCCCTACCACCCCTCCATAGGCAATAAGAGAATCCTCTAACAATTTGTATGAGGCCGTTATTTCCGGATAAATGTAAAAATTGCTGTCACTTACTTCTGTATCCAAACCATATACTAAAGAAGCTCCCAAATTTAAGCTGTATTTATCTCCGGATAAAACCAAATTTGGATTTGCACCAATTTGCATTTGGCCGTAATCTATACCCATTGTGTTGGTTGCGCTATTTATACTGGCATTTTTAAAACTCCCACCTACATAATCAAAATTAACTTTTAAAGTCACTAATTCTGATGAGACCGGGAATTGAAATTCTGGTTTTACAAAAAATCTATTTTCACCGGAATCCACAGCATCCCAAAATCTTCGATACAATACTTCACCGCCAGCAAAAACAGATTCTTCCATCTGTAGCTGGGCTCCCGCTTCCAGGTCAAAATAATTTTGGCTTTCATCAATTGTACTTATTGTGGCTTCATCAAAAATCCCTTCAGGAAGTCCATACCAATTGTATTTCTGATGTTGAAAACCAACATCGGTACTCCAATTCAGATCTCTGTCTTTTTGGCTATAGGTAGCGTTCAATTTTGTATTGTAAAAATCTGTGTCGAGTAATACATCTTCTAAATCTCCTCGCGAAGAATGATGGTTAAGACCAAAATCTACCCTTTTATTTCCCCTGTCAATGTCTCTGCTGGTATAAAAATCTGCGAGGGCACTGCTAAAATTTCCAAGGCTGACAGAAGCATATGAATTATATAGTTTTTCCGGTTTGGCTTTTTGCACAACAGATGCCTTACCTTTGGCCGGCGTAAAAGTTGAAGCCACGGGTACTGAGAAAATGCTGTACTCAATCTTCTTTTTTTGAAGTACGATAGAATCATTGAGATTTGGAATAGATTTGACCTTGAAGGCATCTGAAACTGTTGGTGAATATGGCCTTACCACAGTAACAGTTTCCGTTCCAATGTCTTTTTCGTCTTGTGCCGATAAAAGTTGCACTAGACCTATTAAAGCGATAATCGTAATTTTTAGTTCCTTTTGCATATTGTGCTCTTCACTATTTAATTTCCGTCGGGAACAATGGATGAATTTCGTTGTGCTTCTTTAGATTTTATAATAGCTAATTCCCCTTTTGCGTCAGCAACGATTTGGTCATAATCGCCAAAATTTGCAATTACACTTTCAAGAATATAGGTAGCCTGATATGCATCATCCAATGCATAATAATTCTTAGCCATAATAATTAGGCCTTTACCACCCCACTCCTTATAGGCAGCATAATCTCTTGCTAATTTTTGCACTGAACTGTTTGAACCCTCAAAGGACCCTGCTTTTTGCTTAAAGTAGGCGTCATAATACCAAGCTTCTGCCGCTAATTCGCCGCTGGCGATTTTCAAAACTTCGGTATAAGCCTTCTCTGCCCTTTCTTCATTACCAGTAGCAATAGCAGATCTTGCGATCATTATTTGTGCATCACTCTTTATTCTATCGTCAATATTATCTGTTTCCAGAACTTTTTCAGCATAAGCTATGGTCTGGTCATAATTCTTTTGTTCATAATAACCTTTCATTAGGTTAGATTGGGCAAATGTTCTGTTCTGTTGAATATCTGCGATTGTTTCCAATCTCTGAAGGAAAGGAAGTGCAGAGGAATAGTTTTTATTTCCAATATATATCTCACAGACCCTGGTGAGGGCTTGTTCTGAATATTCACTGGCGCCACTGTTAGCAACATACATATATGCCGGAAGTGCCTGGTCTTTATCTCCTTTCGCAAAATATAATTGGGCAAGGTTAAAGTTGGCATTGATAGTATGTAATCCATTTGGGAAATCCCTGATATAGTTTTCATATCCTTTTATTGCCGCATCTTTCTTACCCTGAAGGTTTTGCTTCTCAGCAGATTCATAACTTGCATTATCTAATTCTGTATTTGACACCTCAACAAAGTCTAAACCTTCTACCCATCTGGCGTACTCGCTAACCCGACCTGTATCTACATAAATAAGTTTAGCTGTGGCTACCGCCTGAATTGCCTCCTGGGAGTTTGGATAATTGCGCACTACTGTTTTAAACTTACTTAAAGCCAGATCATTATTGTTGGAATTATAAAACACCAGTCCCTGCCTGAGCAACGCCCGGGGGACCAAAGTACTACCGGGATAGTCATTTATTAGCCGATCATAAGTTTGCAATCCAATTGCCTCCTGGTTTTCTTTAATATATGAATTCCCCAGTTCAAATAGTGCATCATCCTTTAAACTCGATTTAGGATACCTTGAAATAAAACCATTAAGTTCCTCAATTTTCGTGGCACTCCTATCAATAAAACCATAGCTTATAGCCTTCTGGAATGAGGCATAGTCCTTCTCCGGACTAGTGGATTGTAAAACTTTATTATATGATTCAATCGCAGGCCAGTATTTACTTGTTACAAAAAAACAATCCCCAAGACGCACGTTAGCATCATTTTTTTTAACCGGTTCTGTCCCCTTATCGGTATAGGCCTGGTAATAAGAAACTGCGTTGTTATAGTCTTTTAGTTTAAAATAGGTATATCCCAGGTTATAGTCCAGATCCTGAATTTCTTCTGTTAATGGCGATGCCGGGTTATTTTTAAACTGAAGATAGTCTGAAAGTGCATCCTCAAAAGCATTGAGCATATATTGAGATTCAGCCTTCCAATATCTGGCTCGTGCCTTGAAAAGTTGATCCGGGGCATTATTGAGTGATTTAGCAAACAACGCATGCGCAGAGGCGTAATCTGTTTCAATAAACAATTCAACTCCGCGGTAGAAAGCAACCTTCTGATATGTTGCTTTACTGGCAAAATTGCTGTTTTCCTCCAACAGAGCGAGTGCGCCTTCAAAGTTTTTGGAGGTAATATAGGAGTCAACCAATAATTCCTGAATTTCTTTGGAATGAGTATCATTGGGATAGGTTTCCAGGTAGGTAGTCAAGACCTTAGGTACAGGTTCATAAGGATTCCCAATTTCATAACTCAAACGGGCATAATTAAGATAGGCATCCTTTTGTATCTCTGCATTAAAATCCATTTGGGAAGCATTCCTAAAGGCATTCAAGGCTTCCTGCTTTTTATCCAGGTTTAAATAACACTCAGCTAAATGGTAATATGCATTTTGAGCAACTCCATTGTTACCGTCAATTATTTTATTGAATTGGTTAATTGCGTTAGCGTAGTCTTCCTGTTTATAATAACAATAGCCTAATAAATAGTGATCTGTATTACTCCATTTACCGCGTTTTCCTTTATAAGCCTCTAAATAGGGTATTGCATTTGAATACTGTTCCAAATTGAAATAGCTCTCTCCAATAATTTTATTTAATTCAGATACTTCCTGTCTGTCCGATTTGGATAACTGTGACTTGGCCAGCTCAATAGCCTCTTCAAATTTACCCAGCTTAAAATTCATATCAGCCTGATAATAGGAAAGCTTATCACTTAACAATTCCTGATCCGCTATCTGATCGAAACGTTCGTTAGCCCCCTCATAATCATCTTGCTGATAGGCAATATACCCCAGATAATATTTGGCTTGGGAACCATATGTAGGTGATGTGGTTACCTTGCTTAGATAACGTTCGGCTTCTTTCGGTTTTTTAGAGCTAAACAAGGAATAGCCCATATTAAAATTAAACCGCTCCTTCTCCTTGGGAGACATAGAATTTTGGTCCACCTTATTATACCACTTCAGGGCGTAAGGATATTTGCCGTTTGCAAAATAATAATCGGCTACATCCATAAAAGCAGAATTTTTTTTTGTAGAAGTTGGATAGTTCGATACAAAACTTTCCATTAATCTGTCTGCCCCAAGCTGATTTAATCTTACCGCCGCATTGGCTACATAATATGCACTGTTGGCTTCTATTTCAAAATCTTTGGTAGTTGTCTGGACTTTTTCAAAAATGGTCTGAGCAGCCTGATATTGTTTGTTATTGTACAACTCCAGGGCGTCCTTATACTGCTTTTGATGTTGGGTGTAAATTTTTGATTCCTGGGTGTATCCAGAAATGGCAATGCCCATGAAATATAGAAGTAGCGCGGTTTTATTCTTTCGCATAATGTTCTCTAGCTGTTAAGAAGTACCGTAATTTCCCTTAATAACGTCAAATATTGTTCCCAAGTATATCAGACAACTAAATAATAGATTTTTACTTCTTGTAACATTGAATTAAGCAGGAACTTATTACTTTTATATCAACATTAAAATTATGGGTGAAAGTATTCTGAATCTAAAAGATGTAGCCGTTTTCCAAAAGGAGAATATGGTACTCAACGATATTACGCTTGAGGTAAAAAAAGGTGAGTTTGTATATCTGATCGGAAAGACAGGAAGTGGAAAAAGTAGTCTTATGAAAACCCTTTATGCAGATCTTCCACTTTTAGAGGGACATGGCCGAATTGTAGGATTTAATCTAAAAACCCTTGAAGAAAAGGATATCCCTTTTTTAAGGCGAAAACTGGGCATAGTATTCCAGGATTTTAAACTACTCCCTGATAGAAACATCAACAGAAATCTTATGTTTGTTCTCAAAGCAACCGGTTGGAAAGATCAGGATAAAATGGATACTCAAATTGAGGAAGTGTTGGACAAGGTGGACATGAAAACCAAAGGGTTTAAATTCCCTCATGAGTTATCGGGTGGCGAACAGCAGCGGATTGCGATTGCCAGAGCACTATTAAATGACCCGGAGATAATCCTGGCAGATGAACCAACAGGAAATCTTGATCCACAGACCAGCGTAGAAGTTATGAAAGTACTTCAGGAAATTAATAAGACCGGAAGAACCATCCTAATGGCCACCCACGATTATGCCTTATTGCTAAAATATCCATCCAAAACCCTAAAATGCGATGGTGCAAAAGTTTTCGAGGTAATTCAGAAAGCCGTTTAATAACTAATTGCCACACATTTAAACTACTGGGAACTGTTATTTTCTTATCTCTTTAAGAAATAATTAATAGTTGCTAAAGTTAATTTTACTGAATTTATATTTATCTTTCATGTTAATCAATTCTTATCCATGACATTTCCAGTTAGTTTAACTATCTAAATTTGGAAACAAATTGAATTAATTTTTTGACATATTAATAGTATTAAAACCAACCAAACCAAGTGATTATGAAAATTAACAAATTCTTACTTTTTGCGTTTGCCCTTTTACTTGCCTTCTCATGTAAGGAAAACCAACACAAACCGGAGGTTGTAGAAAAAGTTGAAATTCGTGAATGGAAACCGGAAGACACAAGGAGTTTAACTGGTGTTTCTGCAAAACGGGGGGTGATTTTAAATACAGAAAATGGAACGGATGGCTATGTTCTTTTTGAACCCTCAAGCAGCACATACACATACCTTATAAATAAGGAAGGAGACGTAGTTCATACCTGGGAATCAGAGCTGAATTCAATGAATTCCTATTTACTTCCAAACGGACATTTATTTAGACTGGAGAGAGATGAAAACTTCCCCACATTTGCGGCTGGTGGCCAAGCCGGACGTATACGCGAATATGACTGGGAAGGAAATATGGTCTGGGATTTTAAATACTTTAATGAAAAAGAATTAACACACCATGATTTTGAAATTATGCCCAATGGCAATATTCTGGCTATTTCTTATGAAGCACTTACCGTAGAAGAAGCTATAGCTGCTGGCAAAGACCCTCATCATATTCCAAAAGCAGGCATATGGCTCGATAAAATTATTGAAGTTAAACCTGTTAAACCAGATGGAGGTACCGTTGTATGGGAATGGCAAATGAAAGACCACCTGATTCAGGATCTAGACCCAACTAAGAGTAATTATGGTGTAGTGACTGAAAATCCAAGAAAGATCAATATCAATATCCCAAGTGCGGAAGCAGGTCCTCCAATGTCAGAGGAACAAGTTGCGCAGATGATAAAAATGAGAGTAATGACTTCTAATGCCACAGTAGACAATCAGGGATCCGATCTTACACACACCAATGCCATCTCTTATAATCCAATATTAGATCAAATTGTGATTAGTGTTCCCGGCTTTGGAGAAATTTTTGTCTTGGACCACAGTACCACTTCTGAAGAAGCTAAAGGAAATTCAGGAGGAACATCAGGTCTAGGCGGAGACCTTCTGTACCGATGGGGTAATTCGGCTAATTATGGACGCGGCACCAAAGAAGATCAGGAGCTTTTTCTTCAACATGATGTCAAGTGGATTCCAAAAGGATATCCAGGAGCAGGCAATTTAATGGTCTATGTTAATGATATTACCAACCCTAATAATAATTTATCTTCCATGGGAGCCGCCCTTGCAAGTGCAACCTCTCCTGAGATGAATGTTGCCATTGGAGACATCGGTAATCATAGCGCCGTGTATGAATGGACCATACCAACTGATGAAGATGGCAATTATGTTCTTCCGGATGGAGGTGCCTTTGGTCCTGAAGCCCCAGATTGGTCCTATACAGCACCGGATAAATTTTCTTTGTATTCTGCTTTTGTTTCTGGTGCTCACCGCCTGCAAAATGGTCATACACTTATAACACAAGGAATGCAAGGACGATTTTTTGAAATAGATCAGAATAATGAAATTGTATGGGAGTATTGGACACCTTATAAATTTGATTATGCTCTGCCTGATGGATCAGCTGCCCAACCCACAGGTCCATTTATTTATGCTATGTTCAGAAGCACTTTATACCCAGCCGATTTTAAAGGTTTTGACAATAAAGAATTGAAGCCAATTGATCCGCAACCTGAACCTTTTATCTTTAAAATGCCACCCCCACCTGCAGAGCAGGATAGTATTCACTAAATTGTAAATCAATTAATAACTAATATAAAACTACACAAATGTCATTAAAAATTATAGGAGCCGGATTGCCAAGGACCGGCACAAACACCTTAAAACAAAGCCTGGAACAATTAGGCTATAAACACGTTTACCACATGAAGGAATTGCTGGTAAACCCGGAGAAACTGCATTATTGGAAGACTCTTGACGAAACCGGCGATACAGATTGGGATGCGCTTTACAAAGGTTATGACGGTACAGTGGATTTTCCAGGTTACCCATGGTACAAGGAACATATGAAGCGCTACCCCGATGCGAAGGTTATCCTGACAGTGCGGGATTTTGAAGGCTGGTATAAAAGTGTAGACAGTACTGTATTCAGGGCGGGACCACAAACTCCAGGTGAAAAAATAAAAATGTTGACAAAATTATTATTCAATTCCAGGGCTCGGAATGTTGTTAAGGTCATTAAGTGGTTCAAGAAAGTCTTTTTTGCCGAAAGACTGCAGGGGAAGTTTGGCGATAAGGAATTTGCGAAAAAATTCTGGGAAGATCATCTCGCTACAGTAAAAGCCACTGTGCCCGAAGACAAATTACTGGTTTATGATGTGCGCGACGGTTGGGGACCACTTTGCAAGTTTTTAGGTGTAGAGGAACCTGCTGAACCCCTCCCACATTTAAATAAAAAGGAAAATTTTAAAGCAATGCTTCCCAAACTCATGAAAGGGGAAATGGTCTAAAAGCAGTTATCAATACAAATCAAAAATCACTTATGCCCCCGGTGGCTTATACCCACCGGGGGTTAATTATAAATAGCATCGACCATGAATACTGAAAGCTGGCAGGTAAAAGTCACCCTTTTACTGGTAAGTAGTCTTACCATAATGTCTATGATTACCATATCGGCTTCATTGCCCGATATGACAAAGGCATTTTCAACTTTAGCAAACGCTGAAAACCTGGTAAAACTTACGCTTTCGTTTCCAGCTCTTTTTATCGCCTTAACTGCGATAATCGCAGGAAAGTTCATTGATAGATTTGGAAGATTGAGACTTTTAAGCGCTGCCTTAATCCTATATGCCATTGCCGGTAGTTCAGGGTATTGGTTGAACAATATCTATCTTATTCTGGCTGGAAGGGCATTGCTGGGTATTTGTGTTGGAATTACAATGACGATTGCTACAACACTCATAGCAGATTATTATCAGGGCAAATCCAGACAAAAGTTTGCCGGTTTGCAAATAGCAGTGATGTCTTTAGGAGGTATTATGTTTGTTACTCTTGGGGGAGTATTGGCCGATATATCCTGGCGGGTTCCTTTTTTACTCTATTTATTTCCACTGCTAATCTTACCGATGACCAGTTTATCTTTAAAAGAACCAAAAACTTTACATATTGCAAAAAGTAAGGATACTTCTGTTAAATCCCCTAAAATAATTTGGCTTGTCTTTATAAATGTGATGATTATGTGGATTCTGTTTTTTATTATCCCCGTACAGATTCCATTCTATTTAAAATCTATTGGCATTGAAAAAAACACTTTGATCGGCATCGCAATAGCTTCGACCACTTTTTTCTCGGTGATTTCTTCGCTTTCATTTTCCCGTATAAAGGACAGATTAAGCTATCAGCAAGTTTTTGGTATTGGCTATTTGTTAATGGCCCTCTCCTTTGCAAGTATAGCCTATGGCGGTTCATATGCTATGGTCATGTTGGGAATGTTACTTGCCGGATTAGGAATGGGTTTAATGATCCCAAATGCAAATGTTTGGGTAATGCAATTAGCCCCCGAACAAATTCGGGGTCAGGAAATTGGCAGGTTAACCACATTTTGGTTTATGGGTCAGTTTTTATCCCCTATAATTTTGCTTCCTTTTTTAAATATAATCTCACAATCTCAGCTATTTTCCATATTAACTTACATAATATTAGGCTTGAGTATTGGATTCTTCTTTTATGGAATTCTAAATAAAAAGAGCCCAGGCGGAGTTTAAGGACTAAAAATATTGGCCGTCAAAAGTAGCTATGCCCATAGATTAAATTATTTTTTCTAAATATCCATTAACTTAGTGGTGGAGCAACTAAATCTGACGTGATTCTTAAAAAACAAGATAATCTGCCCAATAAAAAATCCGGCCCCTATGTTGGCATACTCCTTTTTATAGTGTCTTTATTTTTGCTAATTCTTACCGGGCCTCTAGGGTTTTTATACGGCATCATATATTCCTTATTCACAAAAGGCTTTAGAGGCATAGGAGAATATCTATTAAAGATTGCCGTATCTATAGACCAGTTGGGCAATGTATTGATGCAACATTTACTCAATGCACTGTGGGTGAAAAAAGGAGGTTACAAATTTGGCAATAGGGATGAGACTATCTCAAGTGCCCTGGGTCGAAACAAGAGACTAGGTACACTAACCCGTTTTGGGATGGCAATTGATAAAATACTGGATAAAATAGACCCTAACCATTCTCTTAACTCCATCGACTATTATATTGAACCATCGCAGGGTGTTCTGGATGTGTTGGCATGGATTCATACTGCAGACAACCGAATCTTATGCACGAGGAGCTCAAACAAAGATGTCTATTATATCCCCGGGGGTAAAAGAGAACCCGGAGAATCTGATATTCAATCTCTTTCTAGAGAAATAAAGGAGGAACTTCAGGTGGCTTTGGATCCTACTACATTAAAATTTATCGGGATTTTTGAGGCCCCGGCCCATGGAGTTCAACCTGGCGTCATAGTTCGTATGAGATGCTATACTGGAGGTTATACAGGTGAGTTATGCCCCGATTCTGAAATTTCTGAAATGGTATGGCTCAATTACGGCGACAGAAATATGGTGTCTGAAGTAGACAAACTTATTTTTGATTTTCTTAATAAGAAAGGATATCTAAAATAAAAATCCAGTAAAGCTCTATTAGTTTTTCGTTACTTTTGCTGGCAATTTTATTAACCTTTATAATAATTTAAAAACTACAAATGGTAGTATTGGGCATTGATATTGGTGGCTCCGGAATGAAAGGTGCCTTGGTAAACTCCAAAACAGGTGAAATGCTGACCGAACGTTTCAGAATTCCAACTCCTGAATCCAGAAAACCACAAGAAATGGCAGAAGTGGTTAAAAAAATTGTAGAACACTTTAACCATAAAGGCCCGGTAGGTTGTGGATTTCCAACAATTATCAGGCGCGGAGTATGCAAATCCAAAGGAAATTTACATAAATCTTGGGTGAATGTAAATGTAAGAGAACTATTCAGTAAGGTTACCGGACTCCCGGTAACGGTTATCAATGATGCGGATGCTGCCGGATATGCAACCATGAATTATGGGATAGGTAGAGACAAAGAAGGTTTTGTTGTAATGATTACTATTGGCACCGGATTGGGTAGCGGAGCATTTTTTAATGGTGAGCTAATACCAAATTTTGAATTGGGCCAGATACCTTATAAGAAATTCAAAAAAATTGAAACCTGGGCAGCAGCATCTGCAAAGGAAAATGAAGGCCTTAGCTTTAAAGAATGGGGCAAGAGATTTAATATATTTTTAAAATATGTGGATCTTTTAATATCGCCGGACTGGATCATTTTAGGTGGGGGTACTTCTAAGGATTTTGATGAATACAAAGATTATATCACTATTGAAACTCCTGTAATCCCGGCAGAATTAAGAAACCAGGCAGGAATAGTTGGCGCAGCAGCGGCAGCACTGCGTGAGGCTCCAAGAGATTAAGCTAAATTTGAGTTTAATTATTTAAGAAATTTTATTCCTTTTACGGTCTACCTCTTTTAGAAATACTTTACGCAGACGTAAATGTTTAGGGGTAACCTCCACATATTCATCCTTTTGGATATATTCCAGGGCTTCTTCCAGAGAAAATTTGATGGCCGGTACTATTTTGGCCTTATCATCCGCCCCCGAAGAGCGCACATTTGAAAGTTTCTTGGTTTTAGTAATATTTATTGTCATATCGTCACCTCTGGTATTTTCACCAATAACCTGACCTTCATAAATATCCTCACCCGGATCTACAAAGAACCTTCCTCTTTCCTGTAATTTATCAATTGAATAAGGAATTGCCTTTCCATTTTCCATAGAGACCAATGAACCATTTTGTCTTTGAGGAACATCTCCTTTCATTGGTTGGTATTCCAAAAAGCGATGGGCCATAATTGCCTCCCCGGCTGTTGCGGTTAAAAGTTGATTTCGCAGTCCAATAATACCACGTGAAGGAATAAGGAATTCACATACCATCCTTTCACCTTTTGCCTCCATACTGGTCATTTCACCCTTACGGATTGATACCATTTCCACGGCTTTTCCGGAAACTTCTTCCGGCAAATCTATGGTCAACTGCTCTATTGGTTCGCACTTTATTCCGTCTATTGTACGAATAATAACCTGAGGCTGACCTATCTGAAGTTCATAGCCCTCTCTTCGCATAGTTTCAATAAGCACAGATAAATGGAGAACACCTCTTCCAAAAATCATAAACTTTTCTGCGCTATCCGTCTCTTCCATACGTAGTGCCAGGTTCTTTTCAAGTTCTTTCTCCAACCTTTCCTTGATATGCCTTGAAGTAACAAATTTGCCGTCCTTACCAAAAAACGGGCTATCGTTAATGGTAAACAACATGCTCATTGTTGGTTCGTCAATGGCAATGGTCTTAAGCCCTTCAGGATTTTCGATATCCGCAATGGTATCACCAATTTCAAATCCTTCAAGTCCAACTATAGCACAAATATCTCCTGTGGCTACTTCCTTCACTTTTATCCGACCCAGGCCTTCAAAAGTAAATAGTTCTTTTACCTTAGACTTTACGATACTACCATCGCGTTTTACCAAAGAGATTTGCTGTCCTTCCTTTAAAGAACCTCGCTGCAGCCGTCCAATGGCAATTCTGCCGGTAAATGAGGAGTAATCTAAAGATGTAATCAACATTTGTGTTGTACCCTCCTGTGGTTCAAAACTTGGGATATGCTCTACAACCATTTCCAATAAAGGTTCTATGTTTGTTGTCTCGTTTTGCCAGTCATCACTCATCCAGTTATTTTTGGCAGAACCATAGACCGTTGGAAAGTCTAACTGCCATTCTTCAGCGCCCAGCTCATACATAAGATCAAAGACCTTTTCGTGCACTTCTTCCGGGGTACAGTTTTCCTTGTCTACTTTATTGATAACAACACAAGGCTTTAAACCCATGTCGATTGCTTTTTGCAAAACAAACCGGGTTTGTGGCATTGGGCCTTCAAAGGCATCCACCAATAGCAAAACCCCATCAGCCATATTTAAAACACGTTCAACCTCACCACCAAAATCGGCGTGGCCAGGAGTATCAATTATATTGATCTTAGTATCCTTATAAAGTACAGATACGTTCTTTGAAGTAATGGTAATCCCCCTTTCACGTTCCAGGTCATTATTGTCCAAAATTAGGTCTCCGGTTTTCTCATTTTCCCTGAATAACTGGCAATAATGTAATATCTTATCTACCAAGGTTGTTTTACCGTGGTCAACGTGGGCAATTATGGCAATGTTTTTAGTACTAGGCATCTTCTTGTTTTGAGCGTGCAAAGATACTCCTATTTTTTGCTTACTGTTATAAAGTTCTGTTATTTTTATTGTATTGATTTTGAGGGATTAACAATACAGATAATAGCTTTAAAAAACAATTATCTTTGTATTCTAAATTTTGCATATGAAACTTGACTCCATACCACAACTAAAATTCGCCCTAAATAAAAATTTTTTCCTGCTTGCCGGACCGTGCGCCATAGAAGGTGAGGAAATGGCATTGCGGATCGCAGAACGAATTGTGGAAATCACAAATAAATTGGAGATTCCCTTTATTTTTAAAGGGAGTTTTAAGAAAGCAAATCGCAGCCGGGTGGACTCTTTTACAGGTATTGGAGACGAGAAAGCACTTAAAATATTGAAAAAAGTTTCTGAAACATTTCATGTACCCACCGTTACGGACATACATGAGATAGAAGACGCTAAACTTGCAGCTGAATATGTAGACGTCCTGCAAATTCCTGCTTTTCTTGTACGTCAAACCGATTTGTTAGTCGCCGCAGCAAATACCGGCAAAACAGTTAACCTTAAAAAAGGACAATTTATGAGTCCGGAAAGCATGAAGCATGCGGTAAATAAAATAATTGACTCCAATAACGAGCAGGTTATGATCACAGATCGAGGCACTATGTTTGGTTACCAGGACATGGTGGTAGATTTTAGGGGAATACCCGTAATGAAGGAATTCGCGCCGGTAATATTAGATGTCACTCATTCTTTGCAGCAGCCCAATCAATCTTCAGGAGTAACCGGGGGGAGACCCGAATTGATTAGTACCATAGCCCGTGCAGGAATAGCTACAGGGGTTGATGGAATCTTTATTGAAACCCATTTTGATCCTTCCAATGCCAAAAGCGATGGGGCCAATATGTTACATTTAGATCAACTGGAACAACTTCTAACCAATTTAACTGCTCTTCGTAAAACGGTCAATAGTCTTCAGTAATTCACATAAATTTCCCAAAAATCAGTACATTGGAATTGATTAATTCCTGTAAGTACTTATGAAAACAACCTGGTGTTTATCGCTGATTTTGGGCAGTACATTGATTTTTTTTATATCATGTAAGTCAGAGACCAAAGAAAACAAGTCATCAAAAAGGCCAAATATTGTCTTTATCATGTCTGATGATCACGCCTATCAGGCGATTAGCGCTTACAACGATAAATTAATTAAAACCCCTAATATTGACAGGATTGCCAATGAGGGCATGCTTTTTACTAACGCCAGTGTTACGAATTCAATTTGCGCACCTTCCAGGGCTGTAATCCTAACTGGGAAGCACAGCCATATAAACGGAAAAATAGATAACCTCTCCCCTTTTGACACTACTAATATTACCTTTCCCCAACTTTTGCAAAACGCTGGTTACCAAACGGCCATGTTTGGAAAGTTGCATTTTGGGAATAATCCAAAAGGGTTTGATGAATTCAAAATTCTACCCGGCCAGGGAGATTACTATAATCCTACTTTCAATACCAAGAAAGGAGATACAACAATTGTGGGTTATGTAACCGACATTATTACGGACCTAACATTAGACTGGCTGGAGAAACGCCGGGATACGGTGCGACCATTTTTACTAATGTACCTTCACAAAGCCCCGCATAGATCCTGGCTTCCAGCCGAAAGACATTACCGGGAGTTTACCAAAAAAACCTTTCCGTTGCCTGAAACTCTTTTTGATGCCTATGCTACAAGAGGCGAAGCAGCGAGAACAGCGGAGATGAATATCCTTAAACATATGGTTCTTAACTATGACAATAAAGTATACCCGGAAGTCATAGATGAATTAAAGATTAAGGACCGAAAACTATTTGATCCCCTCGAAAAAATGACGCCTGAACAAAAAGCAGCGTGGGATTCCGTCTACGGACCAATAAATGAAGATTTCAGAAAACGGTATCCCGGTATGAATGATTCTACCCTTATGGTATGGAAATACCAGCGATACTTGCAGGATTATCTGGGAACTATTGCTGCAGTAGATGAGAATGTGGGAAGGCTACTGGATTATTTGGATAAGGAAGGGCTAAGTGAAAACACTTTGGTTGTATATACTTCCGATCAGGGATTTTATTTAGGGGAACATGGTTGGTTCGATAAACGTTTTATGTATGAGGAATCTTTTAAAACCCCATTATTAATTAAATGGCCAAATGTTATTGATGCAGGAATCACAGAAGAAGAAATGGTGCAGAATTTAGACTTTGCCCAGACATTTTTGGAGGTGGCGGGTGCTTTGCCCCCTTCAGACATGCAGGGTGAAAGTTTAGTGCCCTTACTCAAAGGTGAAAAAGAGAAATGGGAGCGCGATGCGGTATACTACCATTACTATGAATACCCTGCAGAACATGCCGTAAAAAGGCACTATGGTATTGCTAACAAAGATTATAAACTAATTCATTTTTACTACGACGTGGATGAATGGGAATTGTACGACCGTAAGAATGATAACCTGGAGGTGAAGAATGTGTATCACGACCCAAAATATGCTAAAGTAGTTATTGAAATGAAGCAAAAACTTCAGGAAGTCAGATTAAAGTATAAAGACAATGATTCACTTAGCAATCAGTATATTAAACTATACAAAGAGAAAGGTTGGATAGAAGAATAATCTATTTTTTCCAAAACTTTTCATCCTTTAGCCTGTAAGCATCTTTTAATACTTCTTCCAGAATGGTATGATCAATTTCTTCGAGCGAAGTGTACCTCAGTGAACGCATTATTTTACGGCCCGCTGTAGTCATGTGTTCTAAATGAACTGACAGATGAGCGGCCTTCCAAAATCCCAGGTCAATGTAGTTTTTACTCTGATTCAGATAGCAATAAGGTTTTCCATGCAGATAGTAAAAAGGTATTTTGTATTTGAATTTTAAATCCGCTTCGGGTATTGTTTGTTCTATAACAGATTGCAAATGCAAAAGAATACTTCTGAATGGTTCTGACCGATTTAGTATGTAATTTTCTGCAGGATTCATATCTTTAAGAAAAAAGTTGGAATGCCTAAGTTATTATTTTCTCTTTTATTTATGGTTACTTGTCTTGCCTTTTCCAATACATATGAAAAGGTAGACCGGAAAGTTAAAAATTACCCCTCTTTTAATAAAATTCATGATCTCGGCTACCGAATCCAAAATGATTTTAGCACTAATGAAGACAGGGTCAGGGCCGCATTTGTCTGGCTCACCCAAAATATGGTATACGAAAAGACTTTCAACGACATTTTGCAGACCCGTCAAATGATATACTATAATTCGGAAAATGGCAAGCGATATCAAATCAGAAAAGTGATTTTAGGTCGGATTGATAAAGCTTTCCGAACCCGCAAGGGGGTTTGCTTAGACTATTCACTCATACTTAATGAACTCTGCCAGCAATTTGGCCTGACTTCTAAAGTAATTATTGGTATTGCCAAAACGGATATACGGTTTATCGAGGGGGAACAAACTTTTAAAAATCATACATGGAATGCCGTACATTTGAATGGTATTTGGAAGCTAATGGATCCTACATGGGCTTCAGGTCATTTAGATCTGGTCACTGCAAAATTTATTAGGAAACAATTAGACCATTATTATTTCACCAACCCGACAGAGTTTGTCAAACATCATTTCCCTACAAACGAAGAGTGGCAGTTATTGAAAAACCCGGTCGATATCGAAGAATTTTTTAGTGCACCGATATATTTACCTGACTTTTTTGGGAAAGGAATAGAACTCTCATCAAAAACCAAAGGTATTTTTAGCCTTTCCGGCGATGATTCTAATTATATCTATTTTGATAAACTGCCACCAAATCACGGCATGTATTATTTAGTAAATGGACGTGGAATATTCTATAGACTGGGGTTTAAAAAAAGGAAAGACCATACGTATATATCGAAGGTGCGACTTTATAAAAATTTACATAAAGATGATAATTTACTTACAGTATTTATGGACGGCCAACCTATTTTAAATTTTAAAATTGCGCAAGAAACCAACAATTAAATAATCCAATTTGAAACAATACCAAATGAAAAGAATCCTCCTAATACTTTCAATTTTTTCCACCTTACAAACAATAACCTCACAAGCTCATTCCCATAGTGGGGAACTGTCATTGAGCTATCCAAATATTGAGGGGTACCTTACCCTTAAAACCGACTTGCACCAACACACCGTTTTTTCAGATGGTAATGTTTGGCCCACCATACGGGTGCAGGAAGCGCTTAGGGAAAATTTAGATGCCATTTCACTAACTGAACATTTGGAATACCAGCCGCATATAGACGATATTCCTCATCCGGACCGCAATAGGTCTTATTATCTTGCATTGGAAGAAGCCAAAGAACATGGCCTCCTTATTGTGCATGGTTCAGAGATTACCCGTGAAGAACCTGTGGGGCACAGCAATGCTGTTTTTATTTCAGATGCCAATAAGCTTATGGCCGATGATCCCGCAATTCCTTTTGAAGAAGCTAAAAAACAAAATGCTTTCGTTTTCTGGAATCATCCTGCCTGGTATGCGCAAAGTCCCAGCGGAAATCCCATTTTAAGTGATTTCCAGGAAGAGCGGATAAAAAATGGTGAATTACATGGTATAGAGGTCATCAACACATTTGATTATGCCGAGGAATCTCTGGCGCTGGCATTAAAATACAACCTGACCATAATGGGTACCAGTGATATTCACGGCTTAATTGATTGGGATTATACTGAAAAAGGTATGCACAGGCCAATAACATTGGTTTTTGCTAAAGAGAAAAACCTGGAGAGTATACGGGAAGCACTATTTGCCGGTCGTACAGTTGCCGTTTATAACTCCCTTTTGGTTGGTAAAGCAGAATTTCTAACACCTTTGATTAAAGCAAGTATCGAAATAAAAGAAGCGACCTATATTTCGGAAACACAGGTGTTACGGGTAGATTTAGAAAATATTTCAAGTAGCGACCTGATATTTGAAAACCAAATGCCCTACACTCTGTACAGCAAGGCTCCGGTTTTTGAGATTCCTGCGGGAGAAACGGTTACACTTCAGATCAAAACACTGGAAAAAAAGGAATCGATTTCTCTGGATCTTAAAGCATTAGGCGCCTATACCGCACCAAAAGAGCAGCCTGTGATAAGCTGGGAAATTATGGTGGAGTAGGAACTATTCTTTCCCGTCAACATAACCCTGCAAATAGCTAAATCGCGGTCTGAGTTTCCCGTTTTTAGTCATTAAAGCCCTTTCTAATACCCCGTCTGCATCTCCATTAAAAAATGCGGGAATTACGCTGTCTACAAAAGCCTGCCCGAATCCCTCACTGGAATCTCTGGGCAATTCTGCAGGAAGGTTATCAACGGCCATTACGGCTATGGCTTCAGGTAGCATATAATCTACTTCACTTTCCGTCTGAGGGTCATAACCATATATTGGATCTGCTATGGTAGAAGACCTTATGGTTGAAGCCACAGGACCATCTACATCACAGCTGATATCAGCAACTACTTTTATCTTAAATTGAGGTTGTTTTGCATCCTCTTTTGTAAACAAGTATGGAGCTCCACTGTCGTAAAAGTGCCCGGCCATGTAAAGGTCTGTTGCAGGAGCAAAGCGCATAAAGTTAGATTCATACTCTGCAGGGTTTTTAAAAAAGTCTGTTTCATCCCTCACCAACCCATCTTTTCTAAGATTGTAATCCAGCACATCAATCTGGCAAAAGACCGGAACCTCAAAACTCTCTTCCAAATATTCCTTTACAGTTGTTTCCTTAAGGCCCATACCTACTAATATTTCCCTGGCACCGTTTCCTACCCTGCCCTTTCCGGTAAGAAGAATTTTAATTCGGGGTAGTTGCAACTTTTTAAGTTCTGCAATCAATGCCTGCTGGTCTGCAATATCTTCTGCTTTAGGTAGCTTAAATAAATTGGTTTTTAAACCATAAGCACGAAAACCATTGTAGGCGCCCACAATACCTGCATACCGTCCAAATGCAACGAGCCGAATTCCCTTATCATTAGTGATCACCTCATGATCATACAGTTCTATATTTTTCTTAAGCACGGCCTGTAATAATTTCCTGTTATAGGGCTGTTTTTTTATAGTGTGGGAAAAGAAGAAATATTTTTTGTTAGGAATAAGATCATTTACTGGTACTTCCTTTACACCCAATAATATGTCACAATCTGTTACGGCAGGCGCTACCGTAATACCTGCTTTTTGGTATTCCTCATCAGTAAAAACACGAACCGGGGAAGATTCTACAGTTATCTGTGCCTGTTCATGATTCTCAACGACTTTTTGGCATGCTTGAGGTGATAATACAACCCGCCTGTCTGGTGGGTTTTTGCGCTCTCTGATGATTCCGAAATGCATAGGTACAATTTGGTATAAATTTTGCTCGAAAATACATGGATTTGCAGTGGTAGGCAAATTCCTTATATACGAATATGAATAAGGAGTTGTA
>CAZHWD010000213.1:0-8200 GCA_964536335.1 uncultured Eudoraea sp.
AAAGAAATTTTAAAATTCTAGAAGAGAATTTTGTCCATCACACAAAAATGAATTAAATTTGCACCCTGTTTAAAATCAAGTAAAAAGTAGCGTAATGTCAAAAGTTTGTGAACTTACCGGAAAGAGAGCTATGTTTGGGAACAATGTATCCTTCTCTATCAATAAAACAAGGAGAAGATTTGATGTAAATCTTTCCAAAAAACGTTTTTATATTCCGGAAGAAGATAGATGGATCACTTTGAAGGTTTCTACAAGGGCTCTTAAATCGATAAACAAAAAAGGCATTTCTGCTGTTTTAAAGGAAGCTAGAGCTAAAGGATTGATTAAATAATCCTTCAATATATAGAATACGATGGCAAAAAAAGGAAACAGAGTTCAGGTAATATTAGAGTGTACAGAGCATAAAAACTCTGGTATGCCGGGAACATCCAGATATATTACAACCAAGAACAAGAAGAATAGCCCTGATAGGTTAGAGATTAAAAAATTTAATCCTATTCTCAAGAAAATGACTACTCATAAAGAGATAAAATAAGAAAGCATGGCAAAGAAGACGGTAGCGAGTTTACAATCTAGTTCTAAAAGACTTACCAAAGCTATAAAAATGGTAAAATCGCCTAAAACAGGTGCCTATACTTTTGTAGAAACTGTTATGCCACCAGAAATGGTTAACGAATGGTTGAATAAGAAGTAACAAACTGACTAAAATTGAGTTCCGGGCCGCTTTCTATTGAGAGCGGCTTTTTTAATTTCATATATTTGCCCAACGATTTTTATGGTGACATGAGCTTATTTAAAAAAATATTTACATCACAGAAAAAAGAAACACTGGACAAAGGGTTAGAGAAAACTAAAACCAGTTTTTTATCCAAACTTAGCAAAGCAGTAGCGGGTAAATCTAAAGTAGATGATGATGTTTTGGATAACCTGGAGGAAGTTTTAGTGACCTCTGATGTAGGAGTGGCTACTACCCTCAAAATTATTGAACGAATAGAGGCAAGGGTTTCCAGAGATAAATACATGGGTACCGATGAACTTAACGGTATTCTCCGAGAAGAAATTGCAGGCCTATTATCAGAAACTCATGATGGTGAAGAGGAAGAATTTAGTGTGCCTAAAAAAAATAAACCATATGTAATTATGGTTGTTGGGGTTAATGGGGTAGGTAAAACAACCACAATTGGGAAGCTTGCTTATCAGTTTAAAAAACAAGGATTGGAAGTAGTAATAGGTGCTGCCGATACTTTTAGGGCAGCTGCAATAGATCAGTTGCAGGTATGGGCAGATCGGGTAGACGTTCCATTGGTGAAACAAAAAATGGGCAGCGACCCTGCTTCAGTTGCCTTTGATACGCTGAGTTCAGCAGTTACCCAGGGTGCAGATGTTGTTTTAATTGATACCGCAGGCAGATTGCATAATAAAGTCAATTTAATGAATGAACTTGGCAAGGTAAAGCGCGTTATGCAAAAAGTTATTGAGGATGCACCTCATGAAGTACTGTTGGTACTTGACGGATCCACCGGGCAAAACGCATTTGAACAGGCTAAAGAATTTACAAAGGCTACGGAGGTAACCTCCTTAGCTGTTACAAAATTAGACGGCACAGCCAAAGGGGGAGTGGTAATTGGCATTTCAGACCAGTTTCAGATTCCGGTTAAATATATTGGTGTAGGTGAAGGATTAGAGGATCTTCAGGTATTCAATAAATTTGAATTTGTGGATTCATTCTTTAGTATAGCTAATTGAGATATTTAAATTTTATACTTTTTACATTTTTTTCAACAGTACTTGTTGCACAAATTGAGTACCCTAAAGTCAGTCCGTTTTCAATACTTGAGCAGGATATTGGACTATCAAAAATTACCATTGCCTATTCCAGACCTGGAGCAAAAGGCAGAAAGGTAATAGGAGGCCTTGTTCCGTTTGGACGTATTTGGCGGGTTGGTGCAAATGAGTCTACCAAATTTACTACAGATTCCGACCTATCTGTTATGGGTAATTATTTGCCCAAGGGCACATATGCTCTTTATGCCTTTCCATATAAAGGTTATTGGGATGTAGTTTTTCACAAAAATACTGAGCATTGGGGAGATGGAAGAAAAGCTTACAACCCATCTGAAGATGCTTTCAGGATTCGAATAGAACCGGAGCAAATACCGAATTATCAGGAAAACTTCCTCATAACTTTTGATGAAATTGATCACAATTCCGCCAATATGTTATGGATTTGGGAACATACACTTATAAAAATTCCAATCTCAGTGGATACTGATACAAAAATGAAGCAGGAGATTGCCTCCGCTATTGAGAAAAATCCTTCTGCTCAAACCTACTATGAGGCGGCGCGCTATCTGCAGGAACAGGGAGAATCATACCCGGAGGCTCTATCTTATCTAAATAAGGCAATTGAAATAGGAGGGGATACCTATTATTTTTATAGGGTTAGATCTTTAGTAGAAGCCGCTTTGGAAGATTATGAAAGTGCTATTATTTCTGCACAAAAATCAATGGAATTAGCTCAAAAGGAAGGGAAGGATGAATTTGTACGCATGAATAATCTAAATATCTCTGCTTGGGGCGAAAAACAAGTGAAAAACAAACAATGAATAAACTGGTTTGTATTTTTGGTCTCTTGTCACTAATTTCTTGTAAAGAAACTAAGGAAATTGATTATTCTTCAGTGGTACTTTGGGAGCCCTATAATGACTCCTCTGAAGTGGCCGCAAACCAGGCGCATGAGAAATCTCGTATGCGTTTCAAACTCATACATTCCAGGGTATCAGACAAAAATGAGATATTCAGACCGCTATATCATGAAGTGATTCAAATGCCGGAAAGCGAATATGAACAATTAAAACCTCTGGTACTTGAACAGGATATACCCACTATTCAAAGACACATTAAAGATGGGAAATTGACCTATGAAAAATTAATTCGTTTCTTTCTGTACAGAATTTATGAATTTGAACTCAATAGCAATACTTCTTTACATACAATAATAGCTTTAAATGAGAATGTGGTGGAGGAAGCCAGGGAACTCGATAAATTAATTTCAGGAGACCGTCATCCAATTTTTGGTATGCCTATTCTTCTTAAAGACAATATTGGTACAGCAGGCATGAATACAACTGCAGGATCAATTGCCCTTAAAAATAATGAAACAAAAGATGCCTTTATTGTTGGGCAATTAAAGAAAAACAAAGCTTTGATATTAGGTAAAGTTAACCTTAGTGAATGGGCCTATTATATGTGCAATGGCTGCCCATTGGGATACAGCGCTATTGGGGGCCAGACCTTAAATCCGTATGGCAGGCGCATTTTTGAAACAGGTGGCTCCAGCGCAGGGAGCGGAACTTCTGTAGCTGCTAGCTACGCAGTGGCAGCCGTTGGAACAGAGACCTCGGGATCTATTCTTTCTCCATCAAGTCAGAATTCCGTGGTTGGATTAAAGCCAACCATTGGACTTTTAAGCAGAACAGGCATAGTTCCAATTTCAAGCACACTAGATACTCCCGGACCAATGACTAAAAATGTTGTGGATAATGCAATCTTATTATCGGCAATGACTGGCAGGGATGCAGCTGATAAAATGTCTGTTAGCACCACTGAAGATTTTGTTGGGGCTGTTATGGATTCAGAAAGCCTGAGGGGAAAACGTTTAGGTGTTTTCAAAGATCTGCTGGAAACAGATTCTATTTATATGAATACAGCTAACAAACTTAGAAATCTGGGTGCCGAAATAATTGAGTTTACTGCACCGGAGGTATCCATGGATGGGTTTCTAACGCTTCTCAATATGGATATGAAAAATGATCTTCCAGAATATCTCAATGCCAATGTCCAAAATAAAGAAAAAATTTCTATCCGCACTCTTGAGGAGATTGTTGAATTTAATTTGGCCGATTCGTTGCTGCGTGTTCCCTACGGGCAATCTATTTTTGATGGTATTCTTAAAGATTCAACTTCATTAGACGAATTGCAGCTCATTAAAAATAGACTGCAGGAAAACGGACGATTATTTTTTGATACTCCAATGGATCAGCAACAATTAGATGCTATTTTATCTATAAACAATTACCATGCAAGTTATGCGGCAGTAGCTAAATATCCGGCATTAGCAGTTCCCATGGGATACAAGGAAACCGGTGAGCCCATAAGTCTTACATTTATTGCAAAGCCATTTAATGAGAGCAACTTACTTAAAATGGGACGTGCATTTGAGACAGCCACCAATTTAAGAAAATCGCCAAAAGCATATAAATAGCTCCAAGAAATACTTATCTTTTCACAATGAATATTACAAGCTTGTCAAAATTCAATAAGTGATATTATAAAAGTAAAATTTGAATAAGACTACTTTACATATTATTCTATTTTTAATGTTAATGATCTTTCCACAAATAAAAGGTTACTCCCAAAAAACGGACACAATAGTTCATGTGAACGGGAATATATTAAAGGGAGATTTCAAAAAGCTCCAATATGCTGTAGTTACTTGGAAAATGGACGGCATGGGAACCATAAGTTTAGAACAGCCCTTTATCAAAACGATTATTTCAGATAAGCAATTTGAAATAAAAATGAAAAATGGGCAGATTTTTTTTTCTTCTTTCACAGTTTCTGAAAATGGTCGTTCGACATATATTATAGTAAATGGCCAAAAAAAATTAATAAACATTAATGAAATTGTTGAAGCATATCCGATAAAAAAGAATTTATGGATGCGATTTCGCGGAAATATAAGTCTTGGGGCTAACTATCAAAAAAGTAGCGATGTAGCTACCGTAGCCCTATCGGGTAATTTGGATTACCGGAAGAAGATAACCTTTTTACAGTTAAACTGGAATTTAAACCTGTCCTATCAGGGAGATAGTGTAACCACAAATAACTCGAGTATTGATCTTCAGTGGCAAAGATTATTCGATAACAGATGGTCTACTTTGGTTGCACTTGGTACAAGTCAGAATTTGCAATTGGGTATTAAGCGAAGATATGATTTAAGTCTGGGAGCGGTTAAAGATATTACGTACAACGCATGGAATAGATTATATTTAGCCGGTGCTTTTAGTGGTATCCAAGAAACTCCTACGGATGATTTTGACAGAACCACAGATATTGCAGGGTTCATGCAGGCGGGTTGGTCGGTTTATAAATTTACGTCCCCAAAAATACAAATAGATACCAATATAAGCTACATTCCTTACTTTTCCGGTGACCCAAGGACTAGAGTGAATATTAACGTTAATCCAACTATCAGTATTTGGGATAATAATTTTAAGGTTGGATTCACATTTTATTACAATTATGACAGTAACCCTCCTGAAGGGTCAATCACAAATACAGACTATGGTATAAACCTCCAGTTATCCTATATATTGCATTAACAGAATTCTGACTAGAAAATCGTACAACTCATAAAGAACATATTTTAATCTAAAAGGTTGCTGATTTTTTCCCAGAGGGTGTTATCAAAACTCGTTGGGCCTAGCAGACTCTCGCCTGCATCCTCCCCCATTCTGATTACTACAAGACCTTTGCTGGGAATTATATACAACTTTTGATCATTTTTACCCAGGCCGGAATAAGTGTCGGCCGGTGCGTTTGGGATGAGGCCCCCATTAAATACTATTTGCAGAGAGGGAGCCATATAGCCCTCCTTCCCATTAAGCCACCAAAGATATCCATAAGACTTGTTCAGGTCCTGGGATGTGTTTTTCATTTCATAAATAAAAGCCAAATCACCTAAAATAATTTCGTCATCCCAAACGCCATTATTTAAATTAAGCAGGCCAAATCTTGCCATACTTCTGGCCGTACTAAAATATACATTGTTCAAACCATTTGTGGATAACCAAAATCCATTCATACCGATTCTATTTCTAAGATTGGTATTGAAAAAAGCGCTAAAAGAACTACCTGCGGCTTCACTCACAACACCTTCTAATAAAGTATAAGGTCCATTGTGATAGGCCCATCTCGTACCTGCATCAGCTTCATATTCCAGGCAATCTGCAGTAACACAATCAAATGCAGTATCCTTTAGGCCAGTTGTCATGGTCAATTGATTCCATATGGTAATCATATTTTCTTTTTCTGGTGGAGCTGAGGTCCAGCCCACACCAAGGTAATCAGAACTTTTTTCATTTATGTCCAGTAAGTCCATTTCCTGGGCAATCCCGACAGTAAATGCAGTCAGTGTTTTACCTGCCGATGCCCAATACCAGAGGCTATCCTGTTTAAAAGTTCCGAAGTATTCTTCCATGGCAATTTTGCCGTCTTTTAAAATTAGAAATGCTTTGGTATCCTTTTCTTCAAGGAAATCTATAAGTGCCTGTTTATTGTTTGTATTCCAGCCTAATTCTTCAGGACTTACAGTTGCCCATTCATCAGAAGAAGTGTTTGGAAAATACAGGGATGCATCCGGATTTTCTTCAATTGGATTATCGTTTAAATCATCTGAATTATTTGAACATGACAAACAGCCCAGGAATAATAAGATTAAAAATAGTCCTTGAATTTGGGATTTCATTTGGGTTTAATTTTTTATTAGACCAGTATAACGACTAAGAGTTTAACGCAGAATAAGAAGAATTCGTGTTAATATTCGGCTCTTCTTCTATTGTATTGTATTTTTGCACGGCTAAAGAAAACCCATGCGAACAAAATCGGTTAAGAAAAATAGAATAAATGTTGTAACCCTTGGATGTTCCAAAAATGTCTACGACTCTGAAGTTCTCATGGGACAACTAAAAGCTAATGATAAAGATGTTGTGCACGAGGCGGAAGGGAATATTGTAGTGATAAATACCTGTGGGTTTATTGCAAATGCGAAAGAGGAAAGTGTAAATACCATTTTGGAATATGTAGATAAAAAACAGGAAGGAACTGTAGATAAGGTTTTTGTGACAGGCTGCCTTAGTGAGCGTTATAAACCGGACCTTGAAAAGGAAATTCCTAATGTTGATGAATATTTTGGGACTAGTGACCTGCCCAATTTATTAAAGGCACTTGGTGCCGATTACAAGCACGAATTAATTGGGGAACGCCTAACAACCACTCCAAAAAATTATGCCTATCTGAAGATCGCCGAAGGATGTGACAGGCCTTGTTCTTTTTGTGCAATACCCATAATGCGGGGTAAACACAGAAGCAAGCCTATTGAAGAATTGGTACTGGAAGCTGAAAAACTGGCATCTAAGGGTGTAAAAGAGCTTATACTTATTGCCCAGGACCTAACCTATTACGGCTTAGATCTTTACAAAAAAAGAAATCTGGCCCAATTATTAAAAGAACTCAATAAAGTAGCAGATATTCAATGGATTCGTCTTCATTATGCCTTTCCAACAGGGTTTCCTATGGATGTCCTGGAGGTAATGAAACAGGAACCAAAAATCTGCAAGTACCTGGATATACCACTACAGCATATTTCCGATCCCATCCTTAAGAGTATGCGCAGGGGAACTACAAAGGCCAAAACTACCAGACTGCTAAAAGATTTTAGGCAGATGGTGCCGGATATGGCCATCAGAACAACCCTTATTGTTGGTTACCCCGGTGAAACAGAGGAAGATTTTCTGATCTTGAAGGAGTGGGTGAAAAATATGCGATTTGAAAGACTTGGTTGCTTTACCTATAGCCATGAAGAGAATACCCATGCCTATAATTTAGAAGACAATGTGCCGGGAGAGGTGAAACAGAACAGGGCAAATGAAATAATGGAAGTACAATCAGCCATTTCCTGGGAACTAAACCAGGAAAAAATTGGTAAAACATTTCGTTGCATCATTGATAGGAAAGAAGGGAATTATTTTATAGGAAGAACCGAGTATGATTCTCCTGATGTGGATAATGAAGTTTTGGTTGATGCACGCCATTACTATGTTAAAATAGGTGATTTCGTGGAACTTGAAATAACAGGAGCTTCAGACTTTGACCTTTATGGGAAACCCATTAGTTCTTAGGATAAAGTTTTCTAAGTGTTTAAATCAACAGATTTATAATAATATTTTCCCTGCCATATTGCTTTGAATAAATAAATTCTTTAAAAATTTTATTTCATAGTTCTGACTTCAAATACGATAAATTACATATTTACAAATTCGAATCCCGCCTGTGGAATATCTGTAAGGTCAAATTCCTTCTCGTTTAATAGGATACCATATTCCATATAAGCTTTCAGATTTGCCAACCAAAAAGTCCA
>CAZHWD010000214.1:0-5118 GCA_964536335.1 uncultured Eudoraea sp.
TACTACTTCGTAATAACGTTCCCATGGAGATAGTGAGCGAACTTTTGGGCCATTCAAGTATGAAGATCACCCAAGAGTATAATGGAAAGATTGTTCAGAAAAGAGTTAGTGAGGAGATGGTGAGGATTTCGGGAAAACTAATACAGCAGTGTATATGAAGCGTAGCACCTCACTATACACATTTTTGTATGCCGTTTTTTATTTTATTCTTCAAGACTAATCGATTAAATCTTATTAAAACCTTTTCAATTTTAGAGTTTGGACCAATCACTAATCCCTTGCAATTTAATGGGTTTAAATGGAATATTATTAATTATTGGGCAGATCATAAGGGACTCTATTGGGCATATCAGATGGGGCTCCAAGAAATGCCATTACACCTTGTACAAAGCCGAAATTATATTTTCGGACACTAATTAATGCCCCATTGCTTTCATTCCCATTAACACACCTATTTCCTTCGGCTTTATTACTATAGTTATAAGTTGAGTACGCAGTATAATTACCATTACCTTTATAATTTACATACGGTGGTGTGAACCCAATTACAGAGGGAGGCACTTTTCTACACTCATCCATTCGATCTCCATAATATTCCACAAAGTTTGAAATTGAATTGACATCCACATGGTTATATTTTTTAGGGACCTTTATCTTTCCAAGAGGATGCTCTATTAAATTTCCATTTGAGTCAGCTTCAATTATCCATGCTCCCCACCATCGACCTTCAGCATCTTCATTTAATCGCCAAAGTCTATATCGATAAAATTTATTGGGATTAATGGTAAAGGGTAATTCGCAGGTGTAACCTATTCCTTCACCTCCAAATTTTCTGGCTGTTGCACCTTTCGCATTGCTCACGTCTGCGTCAATTGCATTCCAGAGAGAAAAACGAACGTTTTGATTTGAACCACTTGTCCCCTGCTGCAACCCCATATAACCACCTACTCCATTCCCATCTTCCCAACTCCATACAAGTGGCCAATAGCTTTTATTATTCGATCTTTGAACCCAAATTTTTTGATCGATATTCATGATATCTTTTGCGTTCTGATCAAATTTCCAAAAAATATATTGAGACGCCCATTGCTGCTGTTGTGCGCGAATAACGTGAGTTGCCGTGAAAAACATAAATGAAAATAAACATGTATAAATTATTATTTTAATTTTGGTATTACCGTAGTGAGAATTTAATTTTATAGTTGCCATTTTTCTATTTATTTTATAATGTAAATACTTTCTTGGTCTCAAATGAGGCCTAACGGTTTAACTATTATTTCGGCCCGTGAGGGCGAAATCAAATTGTATTATTGGTGATTAAAAACAAATGTATGAAAATTCTTAAAAAGGTTCGAAAGCAACACTGAACCTGCCTGCCGCCAGTGTTGCAGAAGTGGGACTTCTCTGGTCCAGGAGCAGAGAGAACTAACCCAAGTAATAAATTATACCCTCTTTTCCTACAAATAATTCCTGGCTATGGTTTTTCTTGACTATTCTATAATTTTACCTGTCCAACGAGCACCGAATGAAGCAAAAACCCTGTTCATTGGGTAAGTGGATAAATCATTGGCGTTTTCTCCAGAAGATGGTAAGTGACATTTTAATCCCTCTAGATCAGATTGTCCCCAGGACCAACCTAGCCCTACCGCCATAAACCCACCACCTTTTGAAACAAACTTTTCTATAGGCCTAATTTCGGTTTCGGCTATATTGCCCCAGGCATTACCAATTACAAGAACTCCAACATCATCAAGGCTGTCATCATTTATCATTTCGGATATCATTTTCACTTCATATCCCCAATTTTGGAGAGCGTAGAACAAATTCTCCACTTCTGTTCCATTTGTCCTGGTTGGAAACCATTCACAGTGGCCTGTAGTAAAAGCTATTATTTTTTTCCCGGAAGGTTCACTTAACCACGTAAATGTTTTTTTCAAATTTTTCAGGTTACCTGAACCCTTTAATATATCGTCATGTCCAAAGGCAATAACATTCCCTAATTTATATTTCCTCGACACGGCAAAAGACACGCCGCCATCCTCCCAACTTTCCCATTTTTCTTGATCATCAACCTCAATTCCACCAGGGAGAGACCAAGGTGATGACAAGATATCTGTTGATGATGCCAACCCTAACTCCGGACTTGAACTTGGTAATCGTTCTGGATTAGACGCAAGGTCTTCTATTTTTTTAACGTCCAAACTATTAACTAGCCCCGCATCAATTAAAAATTTTAAATAATTTGCACGTTCCAGTGCATCACTTGGCTCTAGAGCTTTAAATATTAAACTAGATTCAAACTTCTGCCTGCTTAAATTAGTCTCATGAAACCCTTGCAGTACAGCTCCTGCTCCGGTTCCTATAAGACCTATAACTGCAGTTGCAACTGTGATTATAATTGGAGATTCCCATTTGCTTTTCTTTTTTTTTGAATCTGTTTCCATGATCATCAATGTTATTAAATATGGTAAAATATCCGGCTAAAGGGCTAGCCGTTTTGTGCTTTTAATTGTTAAGTTTCTAAGATACAAATAAGAAATATATGCTGCTCAAACTTCTCAATTAGTTTATTTATTTAAGTTCAATTAGGCTCGATTCAACCTCACTCCGTTTATAATACACCCTATTCCCAATCCCATAAGAAGGTAATATTCCTTTTTTAGACCAATGCCAAAGGGTAGAAAGAGATATTTTAAGCTATTCCGCTGTTTCTTTTCTTGTCAATATTTCTGTTGGTTCCTACGGCTGGAAGTTTACTTTGATGGCTTTTAGCTCTTCATTTAGGAGCGCCAAGGGTTTCCATAATTTGTATTTCAAGGTGTTTTAGAGGTGAACGAGAACAAACGAGTAGATTTCTTTGGAAATACCACTAATATTAAAGGGCAGAAGCAATGTAACGTATTCAATTAAGGTGGCTTATTGTTTTGGTTTTGCGAAAGCAAAAATTCATCAGCGCAGACTGTCTTTTATTCGCTATTTTTCATATACGATATTAGGTCTTGTGCATAAAATATTATCCTATTTGCCTTTAAACCTTCTAATTTCAGATTCTATTTTTTCATTATACATTTTGCCTATAACTTGAGTCTTCATATCCCTGTATTTTTTTTCATTAGTTGTATCTCCTAGTTTCTTATAAGCATTAGCTAGTGCTTTTAGAGAAGGCAAGTGCATAAAACTAATGTTCAGACAAGTTTTAAACTCATTTATGGATTCTTCAAAAAATCCATCTTTAAAAAGTTGTTGGGCTAAATCATAGTGATTTTCTATATCTCTGATTTTGGACTCTAATTCTAATTTAATAACATTTTCTTTTTTTAAAGTAATAAAAGAACTTGGTATTCTCCTGATCACTTTTTCTGTTACACTACCCATTAAAATCTTACTGATACCTGATTTGCCAGTTGTTCCAATAATCAACAAGTCAGAATTATGCTTTTCAATAGCTTTAAGTATTTCTATATCAGGAACTCCTTGTTCAATTTCTTTTGTTACATCCAAACCGGTAAAATTGAAACTTTCTAAAAAAAAGTCGAACTCTTTTTGATACTCTTTGCGTATATTTTCAATTTGCTTTTCAAGATTGATTTCATTTCTTATTGAATATAAATAAGATACTTCATAAACAGAAAATATTACCAGTTCAGCCTTAAATCTGTGTGCTAAAGTAATTGCATTTTGTAGCGCACGTTTTGATTGAGCAGAAAAATCGACAGGGCAGAATACTTTATTTATACTTAATTGTTTCCCGCTTTTTACAACAAACACAGGCTTACTACTTTTTTTAATAATTTTTTCGGCATTTGAACCTAATATGTAAACATTGTCTTTTAATTTCTCGCCTGCTCCTATGAATATCATATTTGCATGTACTTTTTCGGCCGTTTGAATGATTTTATCAGAAAAATCCCCATACGCTAGAATTGGTTGTGAGACCTTGACATCCTCTTTTTTTATTTTGTCATTTATCGAGTCCAACTGCTTTATTGAAAACTCTTTAAGTAATTGTTTTGCTTTTTTATTTTCAATATTATTTGGCAATACATATATGAGGGTAATTTTAGATTGAAATATTTTCGCCAGGTCTATTGCGTTTTCTAAAACATACTCGGATGATTTACTAAAATCTGTTGCCAATAAAATGTTCTTAATTAATTTCATTTTTGTTTCATTAAGGGATTTAATTAATTGTTCTATTTATTTGATATTGTGTTTAATTTTGTTTCGCATTAAACCTAACTTATTTATATCGCTGTAAAATACAGCTTTATACGCCCAGTTTAAAATATATAGGGTGATTTCGTACCACTTTAAGATGGCCTTCCATAGGCATTGAAATTAAACTCGGGGGCACCCTAAAATTCCTACAAAATACTTTGATAAACAATATTTAGAAGAATAAAAGTTGATTTTAATTTATCCTAATCAAACTGGATTCAACCGCACTCCTTTTATAATACAACCTGTTCCCAATTCCATGGATTGGTAGAATTCCTTTTTTGGACCAATGTCAAAAGGGCAGCAGAAATGTTTCCCTTTTTTAATTAATTTCCACACTTAAATATCCAATTAAATGTTACAAACCTCACCAATTCTAGAAGCGTTCTCCCTCGTCCTTTATTTCTTCCCAAAAACCTTCTTCCCCCCTTTAACCAACAACAGCACCACTAATCCGGCTAATAGCCCTACCACAAATTCAACAAGCAAATCCGGAACGGAAGGAAAGAGGTGGTGCAGGAACGGCAGATTATGTACAAAGATCCCACCCGAGACAAGCAATAAGGCTATGGTACCTATAACGGAGAGCGATTTGATTACCCACGGCAGGGCATTCACAAAAAACCGCCCTATAATGTCTGTTATACTATTGTCTTCCCCATTGAGGCGAATTAAACGGGCGCCGAACTCATCCATACGCACTATTAGTGCCACAAGCCCATACACGGCTACGGTAGCGAGGAGTGCTATAAAGGATACCACAAGGATTTGAGTAATTAGGGGTTTATTCAGCACTGTGCCCAGGGCTATGATCACAATTTCAATGGATAGAATAAAATCGGTTAGGATGGCCGACTTTATCTTTGTTTTTTCCATTTCCAGGATGTCACTTTTTTGTAC
>CAZHWD010000215.1:0-1901 GCA_964536335.1 uncultured Eudoraea sp.
ACAAATTTGTTCAGCTCCGACACAAAAGGAAATATAAGAGTAGGACAAGTATTAATACATAACTATCGGGCATATAATGATAATCTTGCGTTTAGATTAGATTATCCTTAAGATCCCTATAATAGTGGGCTTGAGCAATACTACACCACTTTAGATTTCAATTACGGTTAAGACAATATTAAAATTTTATTATGGTTCAAATCTTATTCACTCATTTAGTAGTAGTTAAACTAGTAGTATAAATTTTCCGTAAAAGCCCTAAATATACGGGTTTTGGGAAGCTTTGAAAAATTTAGTACAAGGTCAATATCAAGAAAAAGAATGTTATACTTATAAATTACTAACAGAAGTTCAAGAACGTTACAGGAATACTTGAAATCTGATTATCTAAAAATTAATGTATATTTTATCCAAGCGTTGAATATCAATTGTTTACAGGTATTTTTTATGAGCGTTGCTCATAGTCTAATATAAACGCAAATTAAAAATAAAAAGACCGAAACTCATGTACTATCAATTCTACCCTTTAACCGTTTATTTTTTTTGGATTCATCGGCTATTCGGTTATGCATCATGATAATACGCATCAGGATATTCAACGCCCAGCGGGCGTGCCATTTACATTGCCTCTAATTTAGATTTCGAAATATGTTCAGTGTGAAGCTACAATACGAAGAAAAAGCTGATATGACAATATTTATTATTTAAGATGTGACCCCCATCTTTTCCTTCGACAAGGAAAATTCATACCATAGGGAATCGCAAGGGTTCCCATCTGAAAAATATAACTTCCTGTTCCCGCAGGTGTAAACTGCACCTGAAATAGTAGTCGAGGTATCTTCATCATGGTGCCTGCATATTCCACCCTCTTGATCATGGCTTTTCATCATTTCAATGGCTTTATCCAGATCAAAATCCCGGTAGATAACAGATATTTTTCTTTTGGTAAAACTGAGACGATCTTCTGAGTTTTTGATACTTGATTGCCTGCCTGCCTTCAGATTACTTGGGCCTAATTCTGCAGAAGTAAAATGATTTGTTTTTACCAGCCACCGGGTGCTTTTTTGCGTATTCAAGTGATGATGGCCCAATTCAACAACGGCAATTTTGCCATGACTGTCAGCCAGGACAAGTGACCCCCCACCGGCATGGGGCAAATCTGATATTTTTTCCAGGGCTTGATCCACATTGTCGCAGGTCGTCAACAAAAACGGCATTAAAAAATATCGACAGGCCCCTGAGCCATGATCAGTGGTGAGGATATTGGTATCGGCCAGGCAGAACCCTTGGGAATTGATGCCACTCGAGTAAGCGCAGGGAGCTCCTAGACTGCCCAGGGATAGAATCTTTTTTCCTTGCCAATCCGGATCATGATGAACAAAAACCCGTTGGAAAACCTTGTTGCCGTCTGCCAGATCCCGGTTTTTCCCCACAACTGCTTGTTTTGAAGAAAGCGATACCGCCCATGAAGTACATCCATCCATGTCCAGCAATATTCGGAGATGATAAAAACGAAATAAATCAATCATCCCCAGGTCGAAGCCTTTGGAAATTCCCTTGACTTCCTCAAATACGTCAGGAAATAATTCCCCTGTTATTCTGATCTGTTCTCCAAGGTATCCTTTTGCTTTGTCTGATTGGAGCAATTGCTGATATTTTCCCAATTGTACATGGACATTTTCACGCACCGGTCCAATCATTTCAGGACAAAGCCCTGCCTGGAGCAATCCCCGTTCATAGGGGGATCCCCTTAAAATCAAGGGATTTCCTCTTTTCAAGTGTGCCAACATTTCAACTGTTTTCAAACAAGTGACAGGAAACCCAATGATTGGCGAAAGGCTCTCTCGATACGGGGACTTCCGTGCCGCATCTCTCCATAGCTTCCGGACAGCGGGTGTGAA
>CAZHWD010000216.1:0-3833 GCA_964536335.1 uncultured Eudoraea sp.
GAATTTCAGGATGGAGAAAGAAGAACAGGTTCGAAAGAGAACGAAGCATTTGAAAGAAGTTTTTTTTCAATGTTTACAGGAATTAATAAATGGGATATGCAAGATTTAAAAATAGATGTATTTGGCGATGTAGCATTGGCAACATTTCACACTGATTTCCAACCAATTATCGAGTCGGACACTTTAAAAATTACTGCCCAGATGGGTCTGCTATTTATCAATACAGAAGAGGGTTGGAAAATTACTCATGAGCATTCATCTCCTTTAAGTGAAAAAGGTGAGTTGTCACAATAAAAAGGATACTAAAGCACCGTTTATAGCCCATTGCTACTGAATTCCGATTAGGAGTTCAGCGGCAATCTCCATAAAACAAAGCTCAATGAAAAAGTTATTTACACTCTACATTGCCCTTTTAATCACCTCAAGTGTTTCGGGGCAGGAAATTGTCAAGGCTGAAACCGTGACTTTAAATGATAAAAAGACTTATTATCAGGTATATGGTAAAGGTGAACCATTATTGTTACTTCATGGATGGGGTCAATCCTCTGAATATTGGCTTCCTTTTCTCTTAGATTATTATGAAGATTTTGAAGTTTACTTAATTGACCTTCAAGGGCATGGAAGATCAGACATATTTGATCCAAACTGGTCAATAAATTCTGTTGCTAATAACCTCAACGAATTGATTGAATATTTGGAATTAGATCAAGTTAAGGCCATTGGATTAAGTTATGGAGGTGATGTCCTTTTTCAACTTGCTTTAATTAATCCTGAGGTCATTGAATCCATGATTATTATTGGTGCTATAGGTACTTGGGATGTGAAAGAAAATCCTGAATATATAGAGTATTTTAGCTATTCCAATCTTGAGAACCTTACCGGAATGAAAGTCTTTCAAACTAGCGACAATCAAATTCGCGCAATTCTTGACCATTTTGAGAATTACACTGTGGAACTTAGTGATGACCAGCTAAAAAATATTCAATCTAAAACATTGATCATCTTGGGCGATGATGATGAAAGCATACCCATTGAAGAGGTTACCCGTGCCAGAAAGAATCTTCCTGAATCTGATCTATGGATTTTGCCAAATAGTCCTCATAAAGCCCATGAAGGAAAAAATAAAGAGGACTTTATAAGAATTTCTAAGGCTTTTTTATTGGAAAAATAAAAGCTGCGAACAAAAAATAGAATGCATTAGCACCTATGCTGAAGCTTCGGCGTAAGCATAAAACGCATTTTGTCAAGGTCGATGGTGGTCATTAAAAGGCTGCATATAAATCCTTGGCAAATTTTATTAAAAGGAAAGATTAAATTAACTTAAGGAAAATTAGAAAGAATGATATTAGATTCGAATGAACAAGCCCACTAACAAAATAAAGCATCGTAAGCTTTCTGCTATCATGTTCAGTGATATCGTGGGGTATTCTGCATTAATCGGAACGGATGAGCAAAAGGGATTGGAACTTCGCGAAAAGAACAAGGAAATACACAGGGAATATATTGAAAAAAACAAAGGTGTTTTATTAAAAGATATAGGTGATGCCATTCTGGGTAGTTTCCAGAGCGCATATGATGCGGTTACTTGTGCTGTAGAACTTCAACAAACTGTTAAGGACATTCCAAACCTAAGATTACGAATAGGGATTCATGTAGGTGACGTAGTATTTCAGGATGAGGATGTATTTGGGGATGGGGTAAATATAGCGTCAAGAATACAAAATGTTGCAAATCCTGATTGTATTTGTGTTTCTGAAAGAGTCCATGCTGACATTCGGAACAAACCCGAAATAGAAAGCAAATATATTGGAACCAGAAAATTAAAGAATATAGATACTCCAATTGCAATGTACTCGATTGAATATGCCGGATTTAGTGGTACTCATCCTATAGATGTAGCGAAAAGCCATGCAAAATCGCGTAAGACACTTGGCATTATATCATTGCTTCTTATCATTCTCATTGTCGTTTTGTATTTTACAACCTCAAGAAAATCAGATTCTACGAAGGATTCTATAGGCATTGAAAAACCGCTGACCACCACCCGGATTGGAATAAAAATGGATGTAACCTGGTCTCCAGATGGAAGTTTGTTTGCTTATGGGTTTCATAATGGAGAAAATTTCAATATCCAATGGTCATCAAAAGAAGGGGGAAATACTATCTCCTTAACGAATGAACCTTCGGACGAAATTCTGCCAAGATGGTCACCAGACGGATCAAAAATAGCTTATGTGGCTGATCGCGGGTCTGGAGTAGATCTCTTTTGGCGACCCGCATCGGGTGGCGCGGAAAGAAAGATCGCTGAAACTAACCTGCATATGCTGGAACATTTCGGAGAAATGCTTTTTTCCGTAGGTGCCATGCCCTGGTCATCGGACGGAAATCGATTTATTTTTCCCAGGTTGGGCGATTCAGGTGAAATTAGTCTTTGGGAAGCTGATCTTGTGTCTGGCAATGAAAAACAGCTGACATTTCCTGAACCAGGTGGAATTGACCTATGGGGATCACGATCTTTCGATGACCAGCAAATTGTGTTTATGAGAAATGGAAACATTTGGCTTATTACTACAGAAGGAAAGGAGGTTCCTTTGCTGGAAGATGAATTCCCCAATAGTCAACCAACCTGGGCTAAGGATCCGGATGTTGTCATCTTTTCATCCTCCAGAGGCAATGGTACTTTTTCACAAATATGGCAAATGTCCATTTCCTCAGGTAAGTTAGAACAGCTGACCTTTGGTGAAATTTCCAAATTAGGTCCGGTAGTGAACGGAGATGGCACCCTATCCTATCATCATTTTACCCACACTACCGATTTGTTTTTATTGAATATGAATGAAATTGAAGCAACCCAAATGACTTTTTATAATGGGTATAATTTTCATCCAAGAATTTCTCCTGATGGAGAAAAATTAGTTTATCAATCGGCTCGAACAGGCAATTATGAAATATGGATGTTCGATTTATCTTCTAATGAAGAAATTAAATTAACAGATCACAAGGGATTAGACATCAAGCCAGACTGGTCACCAGACGGTAAGGAAATTGTGTTTCTTTCCCAGTGGAATGGAGAGTTTATGCTTATGAAGCTTAACCTGGAAACTATGAAAACAGAGCGATTAACCAAACAAGCCATTAGAGTGCCAAATTTTATTTATCACTATGCAATGAATGTCAGGTGGTCACCAGATGGGGAATCTATTGGCTACCTTGCTAATGGAGATAAAGGCCGTTCACTATGGATTGTTGATAAAGGTGGAGAAAACCAACGAGTGGCAATAGAAAGCATTCATAGCTTTGATTGGTATCAGGGAAGTGACATGGTGGTTTACAACAAAATAGCGAAATCCAGGTCCGAAAAATCTGAATTAAGAATTCGCAATTTAGTAACAGGCAGTGATACACTATTGTATAATGAACGGTTGACAGAAATTTTTGTCAAAGCAGATGGCACTGGAGTTGGTTTTATCCATGGTCCCGGCCATTGGAATATGGACGTTTATTTGCTTCCTCTAAAACCTCCATCACAAGAAACAGAATTTCCAACTCCTATAGGGAAACCTATTCAACTGACCAATGGGGAAGGGAAATGGCATGCGCACAATTGTGCCTGGTCTCCTGATGGAAACACAATGATTTATGTGAGAGATGAGGATTTCGCCAATATTTATGAATTGACTGGTCGTAAATTCTGATTGGGACAAAATTTTAAATGAGGAAAGTAAATTTATTGATTGAAAAAATAACGACCACCAACATTAAATAAACGGCATTAAAACGTCCGTTTATTAAGACCGTTAGCCTTCAATATGCCCAACCACTACTACATCTGT
>CAZHWD010000217.1:0-29643 GCA_964536335.1 uncultured Eudoraea sp.
TTCCACTCTTCTTTGGGTAGTGCGGATACCAAATGATTTGCCATCATTGTTCCGGAAGTTCCGGCGCCTAAAATGACTACGTTTTTCATAACTATTTACCTTAATTAGTTTTAAATACAAGAATTTTTTCCTCGTATTAAGTGATGTAAAATTAATTATAGGAAGTGCTGAAAAATATGACATAAGTCATAAATTAGCCTTGTGTAACATGAGTTACTTAGCAGTGAAAGAAAGTAAGTTTTAACAGAATTTGTCTTTGTATCAGAATACTAAATATTTAGCGCTGTTTATTTGGCTGTCCAACCCCCATCTACAGTAAGCATAGACCCTACCATATAACTACCGGCGTCGCTGGCTAAAAATATTGCTGCACCCTGTATTTCGCGTAACTCTCCCCAGCGCGCGACAGCTGTAGCCCCAACAATGAAATTCTTTGCTTCTTCGGTATTGGCAATCGGGATGTTCATTTCTGTTAAAAAAGGTCCCGGGCATATCGCATTAACGGTAATATTAAAAGGTGCCAGCTCCAATCCCAGTGCTCTGGTCATTTGAACCACAGCTCCTTTACTCGTGGCATATGGAGTACGATTTGCCAGACCTACCAATCCCAGGGTACTCGCCATATTTATAATTCTTCCGTAGTTATTTTTTTTCATCTGAGGAGTAACTGCACGGGAAGTATTCCAGGTACCTTCTACATTTACCTTCATGACCTGGTTAAAATCCTCCGGACTTAATTCATCTATGGCCCCCCTGATATTAATCCCGGCACTATTAATTAATATATCTATTTTACCAAAATCATTTTCAATCTCCTTTACAACGGCCTCTACCTGTTTTAAATTCGTAACATCAGCAGAATACGCCTTAGCCTTTACTCCAAAATCCTTGTTAAGTTCTTCCGCTGCACTGATACCTTCTTCCAAATTTCTGTTCACTAGTGCAGTTGAACAACCTGCGGACGCCAATCCAGCAGCCATAGCCAACCCAAGACCTTTGGAACCGCCAGTAATCATGGCTGTTCGTCCTTTCATATCAAATTGCTTTATTCCGGGTAAGCGAGTTTCTGTCATATGCCTATATTTTAATTTTTTAAATAAAACCCAGACGTTGCCTGGCGTATTTAAGTGAGGCTTTATTATTCTCTATTTCCAGAGCCAGTCTGTCATCTGCTGAGTTTTTGGAAATCACGGTTAAGGGTGATGCACTTTTTTGTTTTTTAATCTTGTATATAAACCCAGCCAATTCACTGGCAGAAATTTGATCAAATGTTGCCCAATAACCCTCAGTTAAACAGGGGATTTTTAAGGGATCTCTGGTGATCATTTCCAGGTTAAACCGGATATCCGGATTATACTTTTTTATAACCGTAATCATTTTATCAATATCTAAAAATCCTTCGCCTAAATTTATCTCCGCAAGTAAAAATCCATCTTCATATTCTTCAACAGCCATATCCTTTAAATGAACTGTAAAAGCATAAGGAGCCAGTGCTTCCACCACCTCCATTGGATCTTCCAGTAGGGAGATGTTATTGCCGGTATCCAGGTTGACCCCAACCCATTCACTATCAATGAGCTTAAGTATTTCTATCATTTCAGCAATCCGCCAATCCTTATGATTCTCTACGGCAAGCTTAACACCTAATTTGCGAACAATAGGTTCTGCCAATCTTAAAGAATTAATTGATTTTGTTCTGAATTCCTGAAAGGAACTCATAGTATCAAATGTCTCATACCTACGCCCCGATAAGCAGGCAGTCCTAAGAATGTCTACTCCTGCCTCCTTTGCCGTCGATACCTCAGTTGTAAATCTTTGAAGGTCTGAATCGTCTTTTGGCAAACTAATCTGACCTTCAAGAAAGATATCTAGTTCCTCTACTCTATTTTTTACCTCTATGGCATAGGCTGCATCCCAACCCCTGACACTGAATTGTACCCCGCCAAATCCTGCAGAACTAGAGTGTTCAATCATTTGTAAGGAGTCTGTGAAAGGGGGATAGGTTTTGCTCTCCAACTTCGCATACCTCCGCTGAACATAGGAAGCTTCCGCAATCCCAAAACGCATTTCGGCAACTAAAGGAGAAAAGGAAGGAATTACCGGCATGGACATAGTTAATAATCCTGCTGAACCGCTTTTTTTAATAAAACTCCTTCGTTTCATAAGTCTAAATTATCTCTTGTCCTGGTAATTGAATCTAATATCCCTTTAAAAAGAAACACTGCGATTTACTCAAAGCACAAATGAAACCAGTGCTATTCTTAATTTGTCAGGTATAATCAAACGGTCCATAAAACCATTTAATTAAAAGTAACAAAAGATTTTTAGTCCCTGCAAATATTTGCTGTAAAAGAGCATGGATTAGAAATAAATATGAAATCCATTTTGTTAACTGCATTAAAGATGATACCTTGATTTCCGTATTAAGAATGAAGATTATTCAAAGATATTAAGTGTTCCCGCTTAAGAATTATCAACTAATGGAAAAAGATAAACAAAATAGATTGAGAAGTGAGGATTGGTTTAATCCTGGAGATCCAAAATCAGCATTCATTCACAGGTCGTGGCTCCGCAATCAGGGTTATCCAAATGACTATTTCAATGGAAGACCAGTAATCGGCATTTGCAATACCTGGTCCGAATTAACCCCGTGTAATGGTCATTTAAGAGAATTTGCAGAGTTTGTTAAAAAGGGAGTTCTTGAAGCCGGTGGGGTTCCTTTTGAATTCCCGGTCACCAGTATGGGAGAAATTTTAATGCGGCCCACAGCAATGCTTTTCAGAAATCTGGCAAGTATGGATACCGAGGAAAGTATACGTGCAAACCCATTAGATGGAGTTGTTCTTTTAACGGGATGCGACAAGACCACACCATCTACCGTAATGGGAGCCTGCAGTGTTGACCTCCCTACGATTGTGGTCCCAGGAGGACCAATGCTAAATGGAAAATACAAAGGAGAACGCATAGGATCAGGTACATTTGTATGGACCTTAAAAGACAAGATTAAAAATGAGGGGTTTACAGCGGAAGATCAAATAGAAGCCGAGATCTGTTCGGCACGAAGTGCAGGACATTGTATGACCATGGGAACAGCGTCTACCATGGCTTGCATGGTCGAATCTCTTGGACTTACCTTACCCGGGGCAGCGGCCATACCTGCGGTAGACTCTCGTAAAAAAGTTATAGCACAACTATCTGGTAGAAGGATAGTTGAAATGGTAAAAGAAGACCTGAAAATCTCTAAGATCCTTACTCGTGAAGCCTTTGAAAATGCCATAAAATTAAATGCTGCGGTTGGAGGATCCACTAACTTTATTATTCACTTACAAGCAATTGCAGGAAGAATTGGCGTACCTCTTAACTTAAAGGAATTTGACACTCTGGGTAGTAAAATTCCCTTATTGGTGAATCTAATGCCTTCTGGAAAATTCCTAATGGAGGACTTTTTTGATGCAGGTGGTTTGCCTGTAGTTATCAATCAAATGAAGGATCATCTCCACAACGATGCCTTAACCGTTAATGGAAAGCCAATTGGGGAGAATAATATAAAAGCGGAATGTTATAATTACGAGGTTATTGCAGCAATTGACCAACCTTTTATTGAAGAAGCAGGGATTGCAGTACTATATGGCAACTTATGTGAAGATGGGGCTGTAATAAAACCCTCAGCAGCAACTCCGGAACTAATGACACATCGTGGCAGGGCGGTAGTTTTTGAGACTATTGAGGATTGCCATGCCAATATAGACAGGCCGGATTTGGAAATAGATGAAAACAGCGTAATTGTGCTAAAAGGAGCCGGACCTGTTGGTTATCCCGGTATGCCTGAAGTTGGTAATGTGGATTTGCCAGAAAAACTGCTAAAAAAAGGAATAAAAGACATGGTGCGCATCTCAGATGGCAGAATGAGTGGTACTGCTTTTGGCACAGTAGTTTTACATGTTTCACCAGAATCATCTATTGGAGGGGTTTTGGGATTGGTGCAAACCGGAGACTATATTATCCTTGATGTTCCTAACAGGAAATTACATTTAGAAGTGGAACAGTCTGAACTGGAAAAACGAAAAGCTGCCTGGACACCTCCTGCCCCAGCTGCCAAGAGAGGATATACTAACTTATTTATAAAAACCGTGCAACAGGCTCACCTGGGCGCAGATCTGGATTTTTTGGTAGGAAAATCAAGTTCTATAGTAAAGCGTGATGCACACTAAACCAATCACTTTATGACAACTATTTTATTACTCCTATTGAGTGTTGTAATCATTGTATTGCTCACAGCAAAATTAAATGTACATCCCTTTTTAGCCCTGCTAGGTGCTGCCCTTTTCTTTGGCCTGCTTTCAGGAATGGAACTGGATATGGTGGTAAAATCTATAAATGACGGGTTCGGCATAACACTGGGTAAAATTGGTGTGGTTATTGTCCTGGGTGTTATAATAGGTGCCTTTCTTGAGCATTCAGGAGGTGCCTATAAACTGGCTGAAATAATCCTTAAAATAATAGGTAAAAACCGCGTTCATGAGGCTATGGCATTAGTTGGTTTTGTCGTCTCTATCCCTGTATTTGCAGATAGCGGATTCATTATTCTAAACCCATTAAATAAAAGTCTTTCCAAAAGGGCCGGTTTATCAATTGTCGGAACCGCCACGGCTTTAATTCTGGGGCTGATGATCACGCATGTATTGGTACCTCCTACGCCAGGGCCTATTGCGGCGGCAGGAATAATTGGTGCAGATGTGGGGCTGGTAATGTTGGTAGGTTTAATTATTGGTCTTCTATCACTGGTTGTCGCAGTTTTTTATTGCAAGAAAATGGGAGCCAGGAACTATATTGATCCTAATCCGGATATCTCTGAAGAAGAGATTCAGGAAAAAATAAAAAAAGCGCCTAGTGCTTTCAAGTCGTTTTTACCCATTTTAATTCCCATCTTACTTATTGTAGGGAAATCTCTTGTCGAATTTAATTTGGTTGAGGGCCAGGCAGAGACTGCGTGGATGAAATTAATTTCTTTTATCGGTTCACCGGTTATTGCCTTGGTAATTGGAATGTTATTCGCTTTTCTGCTTCCCAGAAAGTGGGATAAGACTATTTTATCTACTACAGGTTGGGTTGGGAATGCCCTGACAGATGCCTCCAACATTATCCTCATTACCGGTGCAGGTGGTATCTTTGGAACTATTTTACAGAATAGCGGCATTGCAACTACACTTGCAGATACGCTCGCCACAGCCAATCTGGGTATTTGGTTACCTTTTATGTTATGTGCAGCAATTAAAACAGCACAGGGCTCATCTACTGTAGCACTTATCACAACTGCATCAATCATTGCCCCATTATTGATTTCCCTGGGTTTTGTATCCGAAATAGATAAGGCTTTGGTTGTAGCAGCCATAGGGGCGGGTGCGATGGTAGTATCACATGCAAACGACAGCGGATTTTGGATCCTTACTCAGTTCTCTGGAATAGATGTGAAAACAGGATACAGAGTATATACCTTGGGTACATTTGTCGTTGGCTCATTTGCAGCATTGCTCGTTTATGTAGCAACCTTTATTGTATAACATAAAAGGTTCTCAAATGTTTGTCGGTACTTTTAAAAGCATAAAATTAGTATTTTGGAGGGTTATGTTTAGAGAAAATGAATTGATCTTTCGTATACTGCTACTATTTCACTTTTTTGGGCTACTGGTAGTTTTACAGAGTTGTAAACAAGATCCTTCTCCTCCATTATCGCCATCTAAAGCCCTTCAGTCATTTAAACTGGTAGATCCTGAACTTGAAATTCAACTGGTGGCAGCAGAGCCTCTTGTACAAGACCCTGTGGCAATTTCATTTGACGAGGCTGGCAGGTTGTGGGTTGTAGAAATGATAGGTTTTATGCAAGATATTGATGGTACCGGGGAAAAAGATCCTGTAGGTAGAGTAAGTGTTTTATTTGATAATGACGGGGACGGACAAATGGACACGAGTACCCTATTTTTGGATAGCCTGGTACTTCCAAGAGCCATTGCCGTGGTCAACGGAGGTGCCCTGGTTGCTGAAAATATACCTCTTTGGTTTGCAGAGGACAATGATGGGGATTTTAAAGCAGATACTAAAACACTGATTGATCCCACCTATGGTGGACAAGGAATGCCTGAACATTCAGCCAACGGACTATGGAGAGGAATGGACAATTGGTACTACAATGCCAAATCAAAAAATCGCTACCGGAAAATTGATTCGGTATGGATTAAAGAAGAAACCGAATTCAGGGGGCAGTGGGGAATTTGCCATGATAATTCGGGACGTTTGTTTTATAATTATAACTGGTCGCAATTACATGCAGACCTTGTCCCTCCAAATTCGCTCCAACGAAATAAACACCATAAAAGCAGCAGTGGCATAGATCATGGCCTGACACTCGATCGCAAAATATATCCTATAAGAAGTAATACGGCGGTAAACCGCGGTTATGTTCCGGGAACGCTTGATGAAGAAGGAAAATTACTGGAATTTGCATCAGCCTGTGCCCCTTTAATCTACCGTGGGGATGTCCTTCCTGCTTCATATTTGGGAAATGCCTTTGTTTGTGAACCTACTGGTAACCTGATCAAAAGAAATTCAGTTCTTGAAGATGGATTTATGTTAAGCGCTTCAGGCGTTTATGAAAATCATGAATTTCTTGCTTCAACAGACGAGCGATTTCGACCCATTTCTCTCGCTTCAGGACCGGATGGAGCACTTTATGTGGTAGATATGTATAAAGGTATAATTCAGCATGGCCCCTATATGACAGAATATCTGCGGGAAGTAACCTTAAAGCGAAAACTCGACAAACCGATAAATATGGGTCGCATATGGCGAATTACTTCAAAAAAAAATACAACAGAAAAAACAAAGGATCTTTCTAAATTAAAATCAGTAGAATTGGTTAAGCTGTTAAAGCATCCGAATGGTTGGACAAGGGATATGGCCCAGCGCTTACTGGTAGAAAGTGGCGATCTTACTATTGTTCCTGAATTAGAAAATCTTCTTTCTTCGGATAACTCTTTAGGTCAACTCCATGCCCTATGGACCCTGGATGGATTAGGAATTACAGATTCAAAGCCTTACCTCTCTGCCCTGAATACTGCAGACCCAAAAGTAGCACAGACTGCTCTTCGTCTTTCTTCCAATTTAGTTGCTGAACAACCAGGTGTACGTGAAGTAATACAACAATTTATTTCTAGTACTTATAGTCAGGCAGAACCCATTTTACAGATGCAAATGGTATTGACTTCTGACCTATTGGAAACAGAATCTGCTTTTAGTATTTCAAAGAAATTCCTTGAAGAATACAATCAGAATCCTGTGGCGCGTGATGTTGTTATGAGTAGCATGAGCAATAGAGAAGCTGCATTTTTCAACAACCTAATGTCAGACGAGGAATGGGATACTTATGACCAAAATCGCGAAATATTTATTGAAATGCTGGTTGGAGCAATTGCTGCTAAGGGAGCTGAAGAAGAAATCTTACCTATTTTGAATAAATTGAATTCCCCTCAAATCCAAAAAACAGAATGGTTGGCCAATGCAATTGTAAATGGAATCCTCAACAGTTCAGCATCGCAAGATGATGCCAAAATTGAACTTACCCACGCACCTCCTGTTTTCCAAAACCTAAAAGCCCTGGAAAAGACAGATCAAAATATGTTGGCCAACTTAGAAAAATTATTCACCTGGCCGGGCAAACCTATTAATGTCCCTGATTCCGGGCAAAACTTATTTGAAGTTGACCAGATTGTTATGGCCTCTGGCCGACAAAATTTTTTAAACCTTTGCGCCAATTGTCATGGAACCCAGGGAGAGGGTATGGACAGATTTGGGCCACCATTAAAGCATTCTGAATGGGTTACAGGTGATAAAGAAAAACTAGCCATGATTTTATTGCATGGTATGGAAGGACCGGTTGTAGTTAATGGCAAGGAATACGGAATTCCGGAAATATTACCCAATATGCCTTCATTCTCTACACTGCAGAATGAGGATATAGCAGCCATTTCTACCTATATAAGAAATAGCTGGGGGAATTCTGCTGAGCCCATCTCCAACGGCACCGTTGGCAGAATAAGATTTCGTACCCAGGGCAAAATTACACCCTGGAAGGCGTCCGAGTTAGATACACTGGTTTTTGATTCTGACCTCTGAATTTCAAAGGAATTAACCAAAATTAAAATATGAAAAAATATTGTCTGGCATTAGATCTTAAAGATGACGATGCGCTGATTGCTAAGTATGAGGAGTATCATAATAATGTATGGCCCGAGGTATTAAACAGTCTTTCAAATTCTGGTATTAACCACATGGAAATCTATCGCATAGGAAACCGTTTGTTTATGATTATTGAAGTAGACGATCAATTTTCTTTCGATAAAAAAGCCAGGATGGATGCCAACAACGAAAAGGTACAGGAATGGGAGGTTTTAATGTGGAATTACCAGCAAGCACTGCCCTTCGCTAAAACTGGTGAAAAGTGGCTATTAATGGATAAAATCTTTGAATTCCAAGCAAATAATTAATTCATTGGATGTTCACTCAAAAGCTCTTCCGCTGAGTAAAAGCCTTCTTTATCCTTAATATTAACTCTTACTTCCTTTACTTTTTCGGGTAAAATGGCCGGTGCTTTATTGCCAAAGGTATTTCTTATAAAAGTAAGTACCGCCGCAATTTCTTCATCGTCCAGCATACCTCCGAATGGCATCATTGGAACCTGCCCGGGATATGTTTTACCTTGTATATCCATGGGTCCCATAATTCCTTTGAGTGTAATTTTAATTAGACGCTCCTCATTACCCGTCACCCATTCTACCCCGGCCAATGGTGGAAATTGAGAAGCACTTAAACCTCTGCCATCCGGTTGATGGCAGGTAATGCAAAATCCTTCTCTTTTGTATATTTCTTCACCTTTAACAAACAATTCCCGTTCTTTTCCTTCAAGGTCGGTTTGTGAGCCTTTTGTAAGAGGGTCCTGCCCCATATTATGGCCATTAATATGTGCCATTGCAGCTTCGTAGGGCAGCTTCATCCAATCATCCAGAGGTTTCTGAGCTACAGCTCCAAGTACAGCTAGTCCAGATTCTTTCTCTAACCATGAAGCCGCCACCAAGGCCTCCAGTCTCACTCGCGGATTATCATCCACAGCCGCAGTCATTAAAAGCTCTTGCTGGTCAGGTATTTGATGACCTGAATACCGCAATACTCTAACCGCTGCTGTTCTTGCCCTGAAATCCTCTGCATTTAAAAGTTGGCTTAAAAGATCATTATCAATTTGGTTTAACCCCCAACTTACCCATAAGGCTTCCAGGACATGATGCTCATACCTGCTATCATTTTTATCAAGGTCACTGACCCAACCTTTAATTTTGGCCAGTACTTCATCGGAATCCCTTGCACGTAGTTCTCTTCGTGTACGATAGCGTGTTCTATACTCCGGTAACTTTAAGTTATCCAATAGTTCGTCAACAGTGGCATCTACTATTTTTGCTGGCTCCACCAGGGGTCGCGAAGGATAGGTCATTCTATAAATCCTGCCGTGAACATGATCTCTTAACGGATCCCGGGCATTGTGCTGCATATGGCCGACCAACACATTATGCCAGTCTATTAAATACAATGATCCATCAGGAGCAAATTCCATATCCACCGGACGGAAATTAGTATCATCCGATGTCACCAAATCCAGCCTGTGTTTGCTAATGTATCCTGCAGATTCAGGATCGTCTACCATAGTGTGCTGTTTGGTTCCCAGAAATCCAATGGTGTTATTGATAATCAAATCACCCTGAACTTCGTCAGGAAAGTGGCGACTGGAAATAAATTCGAGGCCCGAAGTAGGACGCACCCGGTGTTCCTCCTGTATCAGATTTTTAGGCAATGGGGAGGCCTGTCCATATCTTGATTTAATAGATCCGGGCATCATCCAGGTAACATCCGGGCCCGATGTATGTGCAAAGAAATTCTGTCCCCATTCGTCAAAGGCAATTCCCCAGGGGTTGGGAATAGGTAGTTGTGCAGTCCGCTCCAAATGAGACCTTTGTGGGCTGTAACGGTAAAACCCTCCATTTGTAGCTCTGACCGGGCCATAAGCGGTCTCCACATTGGTATGTAAAAACACCCCTTCTGCCATGTAAAGGGCACCCGAAGGATCCGCGGTAAAAGCACTTATCGCATGATGCGTATCATGGTCGTCAAAGCCACTTAAAATAATTTCTTTGGAATCGGCCTTATCATCGCCATCTGTATCCTTAAGTAAAATAAGGTTCGTTCCCTGAGATACATAGACCCCTTCAGGAGCAAATTCAAAACCAATTGTCAGGTGCAGACCATCAGCAAAGGTGGTTTGCTTATCGGCCCTGCCGTCATTATCAGTATCTTCCAAAATAAGCAACTTATCGTTGGGCTTGGGGTCTCCTGGTTTGTAGTGAGGATAACTTGGCATAACACCTACCCACAGCCTTCCTTTATTATCAAAGGATAGCTGTACAGGATTTGCCAGGTCGACAAATTCCTTTTCGGAAGCAAACAATTCCAATTTATATCCCTTGGCTACTTTGATCCTGTCCAGCGCATCTTTTCCGTACAAATATCCTGCTTCAACATCCCCCTGACCTGGGTCATAATTAGTTTTTACGGGTGGAAGTTTTAGAGTTTTGGCGTCTGCAGCAGCTACATCTATCTTTTTACCCTTTAAAGCAGCCCAAATCGCTGAATCGCGAATGGCTGTCATTTGGCGTATTTTTTCTATTTCAAAAGGATAGTTGGCGGGACCAAAAGGATTGTAACGCCTGCCGTAAGCATGTACGCCATTGGGTATTTTATAGTCAATGTGCCAAAACCAGTTTTTATCTATAACAGCGTCATGAACCAAATTACGATTCTCTTCTGCTTTGATCTTCTTCTTTCCAAATATTTGGTTAACCAGAAGCTTTGATAGCTTTTGATAGCCGGAATCATTTAGTTGAAATCCGTCTGTGGTAAATTGCTCTGGGTCTTTTTGAAACCATTTTTTACTTGGTTCAAAAGCACCTACAAATAACACACTATCTGCGGCCGCTATTTCCCTCATTGCTTCAGTATATAAAGATAAATTCTGATTTTCTCTAACACCGTCTGGCAAGTCTTTTTGAGCTGACAGGTCTGCAAATGCAATAGGCGAAACCAGGGCCAGCTGAGGTGGTTCAGAACCATTGTAGTTTTGCTTTTTTGTATGTTCTATAAAAGCATGTAGTTCTGCCTTGTAATTCTCCAGCCCTTCCTTACCCTGAAAGGATTCGTTATACCCAAAAAATGCGATTATTATATCTGCTTTGAGCCTGGTGAGCCATTGATCTTCCGTATCAAAATGACCAATGCTGCCAGATGGTTCTGCCAATTCAGTTTGGAACTTCTCTGCTCCCGGAAATGCCCATGGAGAATTTCTGGAAGAGTGCGGCCTGAATCCCGGAGTATTTCCTCCATCACACATATTTCTTATGAAGAGTAGACTATCCGGGTAACGCAACTGCATTTCTGTTTCAAAATGACCAAAATTCATCATCCGGGAACCCAGGTTATTGCCAATAAGTACAATACGATTCCCCTTATTCAGAGCCAGGGAATTGCCTTTTTTCTTACAGGATCCCAGAATAAGTGCTATAACGAGCATTACATATATTCCTCTGACACCGGTTTGTCTAGTATTGCTCATATTAATATTTAATCAAAAATCTAAAGTTCATATCTCAAAATTTACATGAATCCCTTCTGTTTCAGAACGTTCACATGCTTCTATAATTCTTTGACAACTAATGGCATCTTCCAATGTTGAAAGTGGTTCCTCTCCTGAACGCAATACTTTGTTAATAAAATGTGTAGCTGTATTTTTAATGGATTCAGGATAGCTGTAATAGGTTTGAGAATGTGCCCCTTTACGTTCGTTAATAACCCAATCTCTATAGCTATATCGGGTACTCCCTTTTGTACCAATTACCTTGATTATGCAGGTCCAGGGTTCTCCGGCATGGTCGTCATTAGCAAAACTTGCAGATAAGTGACTCAGAGTTCCATTCTGCATTTTAATGTTGGCCATGGCCACATTTTCCTGCGGGGCAATTGTGCTATCTACAGTATGCTTCATGCAGGATATGGTTTTAGGCTTTCCAGCCAGATATAACATAGTATAACAATGGTGAGTTAATATCTGCCTAATAACCCCTGGATAACGCAGCCTGATGTCATCAGCATGGTGAATGTTATACATCATATAAAATTGGGTGATATCTCCAAGACTTCCATTCTCAATCATAGATTTGGTTCTTAAGATCCCTGATTCATAAATATAATTATGTACCGGCATACATTTGACCCCTGCCTCTTTTACCGCCTTTTGCATTTTTTCCAACTCCTGAATGTTGGATGCGGCTGGTTTTTCAACCAAAATATGTTTCCCTGCCCGGGCTGCCTTTATGGTATATTCATAATGTGTTTCCATATTCGTAAGGATGAAAACTGCATCTATTTTTGGATCATTAAGTAAATCATCCACAGTTGCATAAACATTGCAATTGTATTGTTTTGCTTTTGCATTACCTTTTTCGGGGGTTCTATTCCATAGTCCGGCAAGCTTTGCACCCTGAAGGCCATTAATGGCCTCAGCATGCAGGTCAGCTATATCCCCTGCTCCAATTAATCCAATTCTTATTGTGTTCATGTGCTTTCTACTGAATATTTCAATACTCCTTTACGCGCCAATTTCCGGAATTCCTCAAGGGAAATTCGAACCCCTTCGGCAATAGAGGTCAAAGGCAAACCATTAAACGTTCTTTCAATTTTCTCATGATTTAAATCGTGGGCGAACAAATTTGATGGTGCTCCGTCAGCAATGGAAAATTCAGCATACTCGCCCACACCAAGATAATTGGCCTGTTCCTTAGCAATGCTCAAAAACTCCTCAATAGCTATGGTTTTTCCTTTAATATTAAACACCTCATAACCCTTAAAATCCTGCAGAGTACATGCAGCAAAATGTGCGCCCACATCTTCTACAAAATGGTAATTCTCCCTTCCGTTATATGGCATTTCAAAAGGGATTATCTCACCAGCAATAGATCCCATGGCAATAGCTTTTAACGCATTTGTTGGTGCTGAAGTTTTTCCTTTATCCCGTCCTTTCCCATAGGTTGTATTAATTCTCAGGCATACTGTGGGTACCTTCGTATTGTCATAAAACAAGCGGGCCAGGTGTTCGCCGGCCAGCTTCCAAATCCCATAGTGATTAGGTGGTGCCAATGGTGCTTCTTCATTAATAGTTGATTCCGGGTACATGGATCTCATCCCGTAAACGGCAGCGGAACTTGCAAATACAAACCTTTTAAGCTTAGGCAGCTGCTCTGCGGCATCAAAAAGGGCCATTGTCCCGCCCGTATTTATTTCCATTCCACGAATGTGAGCTTTGGAACAGTCCGGGCTCTGATAGGCTCCCAAATGTATAATATGTGTTGGGTTAACCACTGTTAGTAGTTCAGATATTGTTTCATAATCTGCTACATCCAGGATAACAAACTCCAAACGGGTATCGAGTTCATCACCCAGCCATAATTTCAAAGTCTCCAGACCACCAGATCTGCTAGCAACTACAATTTTCCCTACTTCCTCTGATTGCAATAATTTAGATATGGTTACGGTACCAATACAACCCGTACCACCAGTAATGAAAATTGTATGCATATAGTATTGTTAGATTATTTGATATTTCACTATTTTAATCAGTTCATTTTTATAACAGCTTTTACATTATTCGCCAAAATCGAATCTTCAAAAGCCTGACTTATATCTTTAAATTCATAATGGTTGATATAAAGTTCTGAAGGAAAGATCCCTGTTACCATTAGCTTTTGTGCCACCATATAATCATCCCTGCAAGAACCCATGGATCCCCTCATATTCAAAGATGTGCGGGTAAGATGTGTAGCATTGATCTCCACATCCTTTGGATAAGTAGCAATTACACAAATATCCCCTTCCGGCCTAACTACCGAAATCGCTTCTGTAAGTACTTGTGGCACCCCTGAACACTCAATAAGCAAATCTACTTTACCGTTAGCTCCAAAAGGAATACCATTATTATCTGTTATTCCCTCAACTAATTGAGTATTTAATGAATTCTCTGGAGAAACAACTATGGTAATAAATCCCCGTTCAGCAGCTTTTTTTAAACGTATATTCACATCATGTTCTATCCCCGTTACTACTACCCTCGCTCCTGCGGCCCTGGCTAACTCGGCAGACATTAAACCTATTATACCGCATCCGGTAACTACTACATCCTGTCCGGGTTTTATATTGCACTTATTGTGAAGAGCATTGACTATAACAGACAATGGCTCAACCAAGGCGCCTTGTTCCGGTGTTAAACCTTTCATTAAGGGAACAACCCGATCTGACTCCAAAACAACCTGTTGTCCAAAGCCCCCATTTCTATGAAATCCGATGATTTGTTTGTCCGGACATAAATTCCATTTTGCCACACTACATGCCGGACAATCCTCATCCTGGCACCCTAACATTGCCAGAGGTGTAAATATATCTCCTACCATCAAATCGCCATGATCCCCCGGGCCAAACTCCAATATCTCTGCACTAAATTCATGACCAATAATTCTTGGCCGTTCCACCCAATCAAAGTTTGGTTTACCTAAACTAGCACTATTATCAGAACCACAAATACCGGTATATAGTGTCCTGGCACGGATTTCCCCTTCATTCAATTCTGGTATAACCATATCTATAACAGAGGTATTATTTGTCACCTTAACACCTGAGTCAGGTAATATTTTTTCTCTACCGTGAAGGCAAAAACCTTTAATTGATTCACTCATTATTTTGTGTACTTTGAGTTTTAGCGATTACCTACCATGAGACACCTGTATCTTTCCAGCTTCTGGATTTGGCGGATTCAAGGACCGCTTCACATACCTTTTGGGTTTCCTGGGCTTCCCTGAAAGTTGGAGAGCAGGGGGTTCCATTTTCTAAACTTTTAAAAAAATCTGCGGCCTGATGTACAAAGCTATGTTCATATCCTATAGACAAGCCAGGTACCCACCATTTATCCATATAGGGCTGATCCCCATCCGTTACATGTATAGAACGCCAACCACGTTCTATTGATTCATCCCTATGATCAAAATATTCCAAACGATTCAGGTCATGTAAGTCCCACTTTATGGAAGCATGTTCTCCATTAATCTCGAAGGTGTAAAGTGCTTTATGACCCCGGGCGTATCGAGTGGATTCAAAGAGACCCAATGAACCATTATTAAAATGGCAATGAAAGATACACGCATCATCTATATCAACTTTTTGCACCTTCCCAGAGGCAGTATGTACTCTTTCCTTAATAAAAGTCTCAGTTACTGCAGAAACGTCTTTTATTCCGCCATTCAACCACATCGCCGTATCAATACAATGAGCCAAAAGGTCTCCTGTTACCCCTGAACCGGCAGCATCATTATCTAAGCGCCATAAACCTTCTCCACCTTGCGGTAGTTCCGGGCTTATGGTCCAATCCTGTAAAAAATTAGCCCGATAATGAAATATTTTACCCAGTTTTCCAGATTCAATAAGTTGTTTGGCCAGAGTTACTGCGGGAACCCTTCGGTAATTGTACCAAACCGTATTGTTAACGCCCGCTTTTTCCACGGCATCCACCATAGGTTGTGCCTCTGCCACTGTTCTGGCCAGCGGTTTCTCACAAAGCACCATCTTTCCTGCTTCCGCAGCGGCTATGGCAATTTGTGCATGCATGTTGTTAGGAGTGCAGATATCCACGGCATCAATGTCATCCCTCCCAATTAATACCTTCCAATCAGTTTCAACAGATTCAAAACCCCATTGCTCCGCAAATACTTTTACACGTTCTTTGTTACGGGCACAAACTGCTTTGAGTACAGGGCGATATTCCAATTCCGGAAAAAAATCTCCTACTCTCTTATAGGCATTGGAATGGGTTCTTCCCATAAATCCGTACCCGATTAATCCAATTCTTATTTGTTTTTTACTTCCCATTATGCGTGACGTCTTTTTTGATTATCAATTAAGAAGATTCATACCAGCCATGCTGTTCGCGAACTTTTATCATGGCACCCAAAACATCATTCCAAGTTTTAGGCTGCATCATTACTTCATTGGGAAACATGCAACCGTCCCAACATATATGCCTGATTTTTTTAGTTAGAGTTCCATCCTCATTTCTTAACCAATGCCCTGCGTCAAGAGGAATATTCAACTTCCCGTTTGGATCTGACGCCTGACAATGCCTCCCGGTTTTATCATGAGAGCCGGCGCCAAAAACAGTTCCATCATTTTGAGCAACATGAAAATCTATGGTCCAGGGCCTGAGTGCAGTGGTAAGTGTTTTAAGACCTTCGGTTAAAGTATCTCTGTCTTCCCATTTAAAATCCTCGGGTAAAATTCTTTCATCGGGTTTATTATATCCTAAAAGATATAAAAGGGTATGCGCCATGTCTGCCTGAAATCCGATATTTGGTCTATTTACAGCCTCAAGAGTATTGATCATTGATTTCCAACCATGCATTCCGCCCCAGCAAATCTCACCTTCCGCGGCAAGAGATTCCCCATAGTCAGCAGCAACATCACAGGCTTCACGAAATGTCTGAGCAATTAATTTAGTATTGCCCACCGGATCTACAGCCCATGTCTCCGGATCAATAGATGAATCTATCCGTATAATCCCATTAGGCCTTACTCCAATCTCTCTTAGCTTTTGTCCAATTACACACGACTTTCTAACCTGAGTTACAAATTGAGCTCTTTCTTCTTTAGTACCCATTGCAGAACCTCCGCCGGTGGGAGTCCAGACAGGAGCCACCAAACTGCCTATTTCCAGGTTTTTTGCAAAGGCTTTATCGGCCATTTCTTTAATTTCATCTTCTGATGCGTCAATATTCATATGCGGATCAAACAGAAAAAGGTCAAATCCGTCAAATTTAATACCATCAACCTCTGCATTCGCTGTAAGTTCTATCATTGTATCGATAGAGATAGGTGGTTCAGAATCCGGGCCTTTTCCTACAACACCCGGCCAGGAAGCATTGTGCAGTTTAGGGTAATTGTTTTGTTGCATGCTTTTACTTATTTGTTCTTTTTGTGATTTCCGCACTCTTAACTGCGGTCGACAGTATTTTGTCCTAAATTAGCTAAAAATCAATTATCAATAAAATTTATCAATAGGGCAAAAATCTAATGGGTTTTTCAGAGATGTGATAAGACATTTGCAAATTAATTATGATTTTAGCAAAAAAGACATTAAACTTATAAATTTAAACTAATTCTTTTTCACTAATATGCGTTTGTAAATCAAACTAAACAAATGGAAAACACAACAAACGCCGCCCAAATTAATTCTCAACTACTTTTTTATGGTAGTTGTTTTGCCTTAATCACTACGGCTTTATCTTTTAGTATACGGGCCGGTGTTCTTCCACAATTAGGCGAAGAACTAAGTTTATCAGCAGAACAATTGGGTTTTATTAACTCCATGTGGTTCCTTGGTTTTCCCATTTCAATGGTAATTGGCGGATTGATATATCATAGTGTAGGTGGAAAAAGAATCATGCAATTTGCGTTTTTTGCCCATGCAGTTGGTATTATAATGACCATTTATTCGGGTAGTTATATAGGTCTATTGATTTCAACTTTGCTAATTGGCCTGGGTAACGGCTGTACAGAGGCCGCTTGTAACCCAATGATCGCCGATGCTTACCAGGGCAACAGGATGAGTAAAATGTTGAACAGATTTCATATGTGGTTTCCCGGAGGGATAGTTATTGGAAGTCTGGTTTCTAAATATATGACAGATGCCGGGTTCGGTTGGGAATCCCAGATTTGGGTTATTTTAATACCCACTTTGATCTATGCTTATTTATTTTTTGGACAACCATGGCCTAAGGCAAAAGTTAAGGAAGCCGCATCAATTGGAAGCAACTTTAAAGCGATGTTCTCTCCTTTATTTATTTTTATGATGGTTTGTATGACCTTAACCGCTATAACGGAGTTTGGTCCACAACAATGGGTTGGACTTATTTTATCTAAAAGTGGTGCTCAACCTATGTTGATTTTAGCATTGGTAACCGGACTGATGGCGGTTGCAAGGTATTTTGGGGGAGTTGTCGTAAAAAAATTTGATCAAACCGGCGTTCTACTTGGATCTGCGGTTTTAGCTACGATTGGAATATATCTTTTTAGCACGCAAACCGGTGGCATGGCGTATGTGGCCGCTGTTATTTATGCTTTAGGAATTGCATATTTCTGGCCTAATATGATTGGCTTTACAGCTGACAAAATACCAAAAAGCGGAGCCCTGGGAATGTCTGTTATTGGGGCTGTTGGTATGTTTTCAACTTCCATTTTTCAGCCTATCATAGGTAAATGGATCGATTCTGATAGAGCCGAGCTAGCCACCAGGGGACTTACCAACGATGAGTTGGAATTAGTAGCCGGGCAGGAAACCTTGGGAACAATGGCTATTTTTCCCGCTATCCTTATAGTATTATTTACTATCCTATGGTTCTGGATAAAGAAACGGAAGGCTGAGCCTGCGGTCGCCTAGTCTTTAAATTGTTGATAAAATAAAAAGTGATCTGCAGTCATACTAAATGAGTGCGGTTTTCTTTCTGATTTACACTGATAAAATTTTTGACATGAAAATTGGAATGAATATGTTGCTCTGGACCAATCATGTTACAGAACAGCACTATGGTATTATAGATACTTTAAAACAAACCGGATACGACGGGATTGAATTATTTCTAGGTGAGGGTGATGAACAGCACTATACGAAGCTTGGCAAACATTTCTCCGATATATCAATGGGAGTTACCTGCGTTGCCTCTCTGGCCCCTGAAGAAAATATTGCCAGTCCCGATAAGAAAGCACGTGATGCGGGCTTAGATAGGTTAAAATGGTCGATTGACATGGGAGCAGCACTAAATGCAGAGGTAATTTGCGGCCCATTCCATTCGAGTTTTGCCTATTTTACCAGGCAGCCCCCTAAGGAGGAAGAAAGGCAATGGAGTATTGAAATGTTGCAAAAAGCGGCTGAACTTGCCAGGGAGGCCAACATTATTCTTGCACCAGAGGCATTAAACCGATTTGAATGCTATCTCTACAACACTATGACCGATTTAAAGACTTTAGCCGAGCAGGTAAATCATCCGAGTCTTGGAGCCATGTACGATACACACCACGGGAACATTGAAGAGAAAAGTCAGGCTGAAGCAATTATGACCATCGGTCCGTATTTGAAGCATGTGCATATTAGTGAAAATGATCGAGGCACCCCCGGTAGCGGACAGGTAAACTGGGAAGAAGTATTCAGTACCCTAAAAGAAATTGATTATCAGGGCTGGCTTACTATTGAGGCTTTTAGCACCATTATTCCTGAGTTTGCAAATGCAATTAATGTCTGGCGCGATTATTCACCAATGAAGGAAGTGTACACCAAAGGATATTCTTTTATTAAAGAGGGAATGGGAATCTGATTACTACACAACTAGTATACGCAACACATGAAAAAAGCATTAATTCTCTTAATTGGTTGTTTCCTGATAGCGACTTGCGGGCAAAAAACAGAAAAAAAGAGTTCTGAAAAAGCTGAAGTAATTCCAAAACAATGGCTCACTTTTAATTCGGGGAATGCTGAAGCTAAACATGTGGTACTTATTTCCGGTGACGAGGAGTATCGGTCTGAAGAAGCCTTACCACAGCTGGCCAAAATCTTAGCAGGAAGACATGGATTCGATTGTACTGTACTTTTTGCCCAGGATCCTTCTAAACCAGGTATTATAAATGCAAATTATGTCGAAAACATCCCGGGTTTGGATGCGTTGAATTCGGCAGATCTGATGATTATTTTCACCCGTTTTCGCGCACTCCCAGATGTTCAAATGGAAATCATAGATAATTATCTGAAGAGTGGAAGGCCCGTAATAGGTATCAGAACGGCTACCCATGCCTTTAATTTTGATTCGGAATCCAATTCTAATTTCAAACATTACAGTAACGGGTATGCGGGCGACAAAAAAGAGTGGGTAGACGGTTTTGGGCGACTTGTTCTGGGTGAAAAATGGATTTCCCACCACGGGCATCACAAACATCAAAGTACGAGGGGAATTTTATCTGAAGTGGGCAAATCTCACCCAATCACAAATGGGATTGAAGATGGGGATATTTGGGGATCTACAGATGTTTACGGCGTACGATTACCTCTTCCGGGAGATTCTCAACCTATAATTGTAGGAAAGGTCATAGACCGTGAAGGAGCATTTGTTGAGAATGATTTATTCTATGGGATGAGACCAACAGATAATGCTGTTGCTACAACGAATGATAAAGGGATACTAGTAAATGAAATAAAGATGCCAATTGCCTGGACCAAAAGCTACCAAATTCCAGGAGGCAGAGAGGGTAAAGCCTTCACATCTACTATTGGGGCAGCAAGTGATTTGTTAAACGAAGGTACACGAAGACTATTGATAAATGGCGTATACTGGGGTATGAACATGACCATACCTGTAAAAGCGGATGTACGTATTGTAGGTGATTTTGAACCCACTGCTTATGAATTCAGAGATGACGCATACTGGATTAAACATGAAATGCCCATTAAAGACTAGGAGGTTATCATTGCTTTTCAAATAATAAGAGTTATTGAAACATCTTACTCGCAAAAAGTAATATTCACGATACTTTTTAGGTCCCAAAATGCGTTATATATAGTGTTAAAAAAAACCTTATCTTCAAATGTGCTATAAATTTATTAGTAGTTTTGCACTTTCTTTATGTATTTTAAAAATTGTTTTAGCGTGAAATCTAATAAATTGAATAAAATTACATTCTTAATCCTGATTGTAGGAAGTATATTCTTCAGTTGTTTTTATTTCATATATCCAAACATTAGCAGCGTTTCTCAGAAAGAAAGCAACTCAAATAATGAAATGGCTTTGGCCGTAGTACCGGAAAGCCCTTCTTTAAGCACTTTAATAAAAGACAGTGTTAGGCCTCTGAGCACATTTTGGAATCCTAACTTACAGCATAATATGAATAAAAAAATCGGTGCAAATCCGTTATGGAGAAAGCTTATTGCCGATAAAAGAATGCTCTTGGGCATTGTTGATTTAACGGACAAGTTAAATCCACGTTTTGCAAGTATGAATGGTAATGAGATGATGTACGCCGCAAGTTTACCTAAAATAGCCGTATTATTAGCTGCAGAAGATGCTTTGGACAAGGGGGAGATAGAACATACAGACCAGCTCGAAAAAGATATGCGCCTGATGATTAGCAAATCCAACAATCAGGCTACTACCCGTATTATTGACCTTTTAGGTTTCGAAAAGATCGAAAATGTAGTGACTAAAAAGGAATTTAATTTCTACAACGAGGACAATGGAGGCGGATTGTGGGTTGGTAAAAGATATGCTGCCGGCGGGTCAACGAACAGAGAGCCTTTAAAAAATTTGAGTCATGCCGCAACCGCTAATCAGGTTTGTCGGTTCTATTATCAACTTATAAATTTTAATTTAATTTCTGAAATAAGATCTGAGCACATGTTATCCATGTTAGAGGCTCCAGAAATTAACCATAAATTCGTTAATTCTCTGACAAAAATTGATCCTGACGCTAAATTATATAGAAAGTCCGGAACCTGGAAAACCTGGCATGCAGATTCAGTATTGGTATGGGGAGAATCCAGGAAATATATTTTAGTCGCATTGATTAATGATGAACACGGGGAACAAATAATTCGAGATTTGGTAATGCCCTTAGACCAGGTAATATTAATGAATTAAACAGAAATCCGAATGAAGCGATTTTTATGGTAAAAAAATACGTTTCCAAATTATTTGGAATAGAGGATGGAGAATTGCAAAAAGCCTTTATCATGCAATTTATCCTTTTTTTAATTATTACTACCCTGCTATTATTAAAACCAACTATTAGTTCTCTCTTTTTAATTGAACTTTCTGCAGATGCATTACCAAGTGCCTATATTTTAACCGGAATCTCTGCTGTCATTGGCTCATACTATTATTCTATAGGACTAGAAAAATTTACATTAAATACCATTATAGAAAAAACCTTAGTAGGTACAATTGTGGTACTATTATTTTTCGCACTAGCATTTAACTTAGGTTTCACTCCAAATATTTTACTGTATGCCGCATATATTTTTATAATGATCTATGGGCTATTGCTTACTTCTCAATATTGGTTAATGGCAAATATTGTCTATAACGTGCGTGAAGCCAAACGGGTGTTTGGGTTTATTGGATCTGGAGGAATTGTGGGAGGTATTTTTGGTGGTTATCTTACCTCATTGCTCTCGCAATTTATGCATACGTATAATATTTTATTTGTCGCTGCATTTTTGGTATTATGTTGTATACCATTGTTCAAATATATCTGGAACCAGGAGATAAAGATAAAAGGTTCAACACGGCAGGTAGAAACTTTTGAAGAAAAGCATTTGGGGATAAAACCGAGCAAACTTATCAAAGAATCAAAGCTGTTAATGCTTATAACTTTGATTACAGGCTTGAGTGTTTTAATAGCAAAATTAATAGATTATCAATATAGTGATTTTGCTTTGAAGCAAATGGGAAGTGCAGAAAAGTTAAGTGCTTTTTTCGGAATATGGCTCTCAAACATCAGTATTATTTCTCTTATTATTCAATTGTTTTTAACCGAGCGAATCTTAAAATACTTTGGAGTGGGTAGTTCCATGTTGTTAATGCCTACAGGAATTTTGATTGGCTCTGTTCTCCTGCTTTTTATCCCAGAATTATGGGTGGTCGTTTTTATTAAAGTTGTTGACGGCAGTTTAAAACAATCTTTAAATAAAGCGTCAAGGGAATTAATATTTATGCCCGTACCATTTGAAGTTAAGAAGAAAACCAAAACTTTTATCGATGTGGTTGTAGATAGTATTGCCACCGCGTTAGCTGGTATTATTTTATTTTTATTCGTTACAGCTTTAGATGTCTCTTCTATCTACGTTGGTTTGGTAACTATAGTGCTTATTATTAGTTGGATTTACTTAATTTTTAGATTGAAAAAAGCCTATACTGAGGAATTCAGGGCAAGAGCAGAACCACCTGCTTATCAAAATAAGAAAATAAACAAAAGTAAGGAACACGCTCCGTTTACTTCGATTGATGCGACAATAGATTGGATTTTTAAAAATGGAGAAGAGCAGCAAATAATTTATATGCTAAGGCGTACTTACGAGCATAAAGATGAGCGATTTTTCAATTCTATAAAAAACCTTCTTGAAAATGATTCGCCTCTTGTAAGAAAATTAGCTATAAAAAACCTTTACTATCTCACAAAGGAAAATCTCTCCAAGAAGATGGAAGGAATGGTAGAAGACGGTGATCCGGAAGTAGCTGTTGAAGCAGTTAGATATTTGCTTAAAAATTATGAGGATAACAAAGTTGAATTATTTAACAACTACCTGCAAAGTAATATCCAAAGTGTGCGAAACGCGGTTTTGGTTGGGTTATCCGTGGAGTATAGGAATAACAGTCGTCTTCAACGGAAATTTAATCTGGAGAGTTATGTCAATGATTTTGTTAAAGATTGGCATTATATGGAAGACGGTGATAAAAAGGACGCAAAATTAAAGTCCATTATTAAAGCCATTGGTTATGCCAGAATCAAATACTATTATAAACTTTTAAATGAAGAACTGAATAATACCAATATTGAAATATTGAAAATTGCACTAAGGAGTGCTTCGAGAACCAGAGATCATCAATTTATAGATTCTATAGTAAGTCATTTATCAAATAAAAAATTAAGGTTAAATGCAGAGGAAGCCTTATTCAGATATGGAGATGATATTATTTCAATTCTCAAAAGAAAAGTTTTTAACGGCATAAAGAACTTTCATGATTCAGTTTTTATACCAGATGTAATACGTAAATTTAACAATCAAAAGGCTGTAAATGCGCTTATTCAACTATCAGAAAAGGGCGATTATGGGATAAGTTTGGCTTCAATAAATGCTCTGATTAAGTTGAAATCAAATAAGTCGCTGCGCATCTCCAATGAATTTATGTACAGAAATATAGAACATGAGTGTAATCATCATAGAGACAACATAGCCATCATTTATTCAATGCGGCTTCTGTATAACCAGATGGATACCTCCATGCCTAATTATAAACAGGAAATGCAGGCCAGGGAAGGTCTGTTAAGGCTAGTAAAGCAAAGGTTTTTTAAGCCCACTTATCGTACAATTGCACTTTTAGAATTAAAATATAAACCTGAGGATATTAAACCAATGAACGTAGTAATAAGCAAAGGAAATGAGACACAAGGGATAAGTGCTGTAGAATTTCTGGATAATCTTTTTGACAATCGACTTCGTCGCTTATTAATTCCACTGGCCGAAGCCAGATTAATTGGTATAGATAATATAGAGGAGATATTTAATAAACTACAGCTTAAAAAACTTTCCGAATTTGAGTGTTTGAAAAAATTACTCGCTCGCAGAGACACCCGTGTAGCTCATGCTGTATTGTATCTAATAAAACAAACAGAAGATATGAATTATAAGGATTTGGTCGAGTCTAAATTAAACGACTACCACTATAAAGTACAAAAGCAAGCTAAAGAAATTATAAAACATTTTAAGGTATTAGAGCTTAGAGATTAACCCCCTATTATCTTATCTATTTTTGATGCTAATATTAAATGATCATATGCCGAATTCTTCTTTTTTACATTAGTCATCAAACAAACAATATACTTTGTGCCGTTTTCCTTCTCAACAATGGCTACTGAATTCATATAATTATAGGCATTCCCTTTATATTTTCCGCATGTAAAGCCTTCTTCTTCCTTGCACTTATATAAGCTCCCTGATTTAAAATAGACCATATCATCAGAAAGCGCCTTGGAAGCGGCATATCTAATTCTTCTTCCGGTCATATAGAGCATTCGTTTCATTTCCAAACTACTTTCTTCATCAATAATCAGTCCTCTTTCTAAAGCTATTAAGTACGTCATAAGCCCAATAGGGCTCCCAATACTGCCACCTCTTCCAGGTATGTATCTGCCGGCCCCTCTGGTAAAAAAAGATCCCAAACGCCATTCATCATGGGTAATACCTAAATCTCTTAAAGGTTGGTTTACCAGGTTAATGGCCATTTCAGAAAGCTCACTCTTGGGAGTAGCTTTGAAGTACTCTTCTCCTTCTTCATAGGTAAGTTCCGGATATTTATCTTTAAAAACACTCATTAGAACTGCCTCCCTCCATACTACAGATGCCGCTCCATTATTGCTTGGAGAAACCATATGATCTATCCATTCATAAAGGGAAAACACATCAGATTCTCTAATGGTTCGTTTAAAATATTTTTGGGTTTCCGGATCATAAAAGGGTACCGTATGATGGTCTGCCATGGCCCATGAACCTGCTTTAACCAATTTTGTCTTCATCAATTCCCTGCGCATGTCAAAACTTTCGGGATAAATCTCGCAAAGTTCAGTAAAAAAGGCTGTCATCACTATAATTTTACCCACGCTTCCGGGTTGGTAACCTGCTGTTTCTCTATGTTGGGCAAAACGGATTGGTTTACCTTCTGAAATATCTAAAACTGTAATACTATAATTTGGATCCAAGCCTCTGAATAAGCCAGATATCTGTTTTTGCAGATCCGGATCCTCTTCGGGAATACCATTTATAAGTTGATTTCTATCACCCGTGAGACTCAATTGAACGGATGAAAGAGGCTTCTTGGCCCCTTCAGGTAATTGACTACCCTTTATTTCACCATCTATGACTCTTTGCTGGTAGGCCAAACGTCGAATACCCGTAAGAGCATAACCATCTATTGGGTAATTGAGTGCCTCTGTAAAACCAAAACAGATAACTATTACGATAAGAAGTGTGAGTTTTTTGATCATTTGAGTTCTGTATTAAGTGAAATTAGCATATTCATATCTACTGTTGGTGCAATAGCCTCCAGGTATGATGAACTTTTTGCATTTTTATTCTCAACAAATGGCCTTACCTGGAACAACCATATTTTGTCATCTTTGAAACCCAATTCCACATCATAAGGGCCTTCAATATTCTTTTTCTGCATTTTGGAAATTAAAATCTGACTGAGTTCAAAAAGGTCATCCCTATTTTTACGACTTAATATGGATTTCTCAAAACTGCCCGAGTTTCCTTTGGTACCTCCGGTAATAGGCAGCGAATTATAAAATACTTCTCTGGCAGGGGAAATGAGCTTGTAATTTCGGTTATCTTTTAAAATCCAGGTCTCCGCTGCTTGTCCGTCGACAGCACCTCCAACACCTTTGCTAAGAGCTACAGTAATTTCATCTTCTTTTCCTGAGATTACCCCTTTCGTAATCATAACTCCAGAATAATCATTATCTACACTTGGTATAACCAGAATAGAAGGATATACGTTCTCTGGGTTCGTAAGATACTTTTGCCGCCATTTAAAGCTTCTTTCTGTATAGGGAGATGCCCAAACCGATTTAATCCCATTCAGAATTTTTTGTTTATCTACCACATTGAAAAGTGTAAGATTTAAACCTGCTCCGGTAAAGTTCTTAAGATCCTCCATATTGGTGTCACTTCTCAAAAAAACTGCAGTTTCTCCCAAAGGTGAACCTAGTATATTCGTAAATGATTGTTCCAGATCATCCAGAAAGCTTTTCTTTAATGGCATTTCTTTTATAAATGCCCTTAGCTCTTGTAATCTTCCAAGTTGAAATTCATCTACCTCTTTGTCGGATGATCCACTAGATTTCATGTTGCGGGCTGTTTTAAAAGTACTATTCAGAAAATCCCAATAGCTTACTTTCTTACCGGGTATTAACTGTTTCATATGATCCAGAAATACGGCAAACGGAATTACAAGGCCTTCTACCACACGAGCTGGAAAGAGCTTTTTTAATTCCCCCAAGTTGGCCGCTTTTGGACCGCAATAAATACCTGAGGATTGTGCATCAACACTCCGCATATTCAAAACCGAAGGGTTGTCTAACTTAATTTCATCGGTGGGAATAGTAATCATATCCTCGTCTTTGATTACCTGATTAAACAATTCACGTTCAATATCTGTCATCTCATCAGCAGGCTTCATTAGAACATTCCCTTTAACAGAAACAGCATAAAATACATCTTTGCCATGGTATTTTTTTAATTCAGCAACATTATCTGAGGATACCGCAGAATTGGGAATTCCCAGGTTCCGGGCCAGTAACTGTACATGTGAAACCAGGTTACCTTCAGAAACGGTTAAAATACCTGCAACGGGTTTTAGATCAGACGGTGGAGTGTCAAACACATAGATATTTTCAGAACTAACATCAAGATTTTCGGCAACCCCATCAATAACCATCAATTTTCCGCTTGCATAACCCGGGTTTAGGCCATGAACATGACTTTGATTGGTAAGGCCCAGTACTTTATTATTCAAAGAAGATTTATCTGTTATAAAATTTCCCAGTTTTCCAATACTGTTTCCTAATGACAAGGAAATTGAACCTCTAATTCTATCGTCTAGAAAACCGTGTGCCAGAGGTTCAAAACCCTGATACAATAATATAACATCCTGAAAAATAGCTCTGTTTTTACCTGTACCCCATTCCAGTTGTTTCCTGGCTGCAACCAATAAAATATTTAAATCCTGAAGTGATAATTCTGTGCTGGGCATTTTAGAAATCTCACCTAACAAAGTATTCCATTCCCAGATTTCGGTAAATCCTGCAGCAGCAGATGCCGTACTCAAATAACAGATTTTGTTAAGGAGAAGATCTAAAGAATCATCCGGATATTCTTCGATCTGCGTTTTAATCAACTCTTCCAATTTAATGGAGAGGTCTATTAAAGACAACCTTCCGATAGAAGAAGGTTCCTCCAAAACATTGGCTCGGATATACCACATAATATCCGCGGAAGATTCAATTAATTCCTGAATGGTTACTGCACTATTGTGTTCAATATAGGCGTTGAGTTTTGACTTAATGTCATCATTTAATAAGCTCGCTGTATACTTTCTAAACTGGGCAATATCTATTGGTTCAAAATACTTGCGCATGGTGGCAACCAATTTGTCAATTTGTTTTTTTAAGTCTGAGGTAAGTCTATTACTATTCTTTGCCTTAAATGCTATAACTCTTTCAATATCTGAAGGCTCTGGTTGTCCATGAATTTTTATTCGCAATTGCATAAACGGACTAAATTGATCTGCAATTACTTTAGATTCAGACCTCATACGCTGAGCCACATTATCATCGCCGGCATGAGGTATATCCTTTGCTGCTTCTCTTACAAGAAAAAAATGGCTGGTTAATATGGCATCATCTTCGAGTAACCAATTAAAAAATTCTTTGCCCCAATTCTCCTCGTCTTCTGCCTGAACAGCACCCCGATAATATTGTGCTCTCCTATTCACCCAACCGTCATCTACAGACTTAAGGTATTTCTCTAATTGATATTGTTTTAAGCGTGAATTAAAATTTTTCTTATCCCAAAAGGTATCAAAATTTGTCGTGGAGAGTATCTGACCCAGATACACCTTAGTTGTCTCACCTAATTTAACCACCTCATCTTTATAGGTAGCACGTTGTACACCACCCACTTCATCACCACATGGCTCCTGAGCCGGGTTTATCCTTCCATCATTACAATACCAATTTAATATCTTATAAGGACCACGAACATCCTTTTTATAAGAAGCAATCAATTCTTTGATATACTCATTGTTAACCTCGTTTTTGGCATTGTGTTGTCCAATAACCAGGATGCTATGAAAAAAAAGGTAGGTGAAAACAATTATATATCTGAACATCTGGTCTTATGTTTTTAACTTACAAAATGGTGCGTATTAGAAGCAAAGACATAAAATTAAATGAATTTCCTAAAATGGCAATGCAAAAGTTGCCTAATATAATACTACCTTCAATCCAAATATACTAAACTGAAAAGTCTTGTAATAAGAATAACATTTATTCTGTTTCCTGTGGTTGGTTAAATTATTATATTGTGCCAAATTACCCTGGGAATTTTTATGTACAATTAATCCAAATTCCAGCTCAAAATAAACAACAAAGGAATTCAGGATATGGTAATACACTTTCCAAAGAGGTTTAGCATAACAAAAGTGCCATACCTGGTGCATTAGAGCAAATTAAAATAGAAAACAATTCAAACTAAATATTTATAAAATGAGTCAAGTGTTTAAATTTTTTATAAAATTAGGAATGGTGGTCCTTATTGGTGTTCTGGTTTTAGCCTGCAAAGATGCTCAAAAAGACAAGGTAAAACCAATTGAAAATACCTTGGCTGATCCTGAACTTACATATATTCCCTATGCATCAAAAACAACGGATAAGGTCATTTCTCGAGCGGTCTATTCAAGCAAACTATATGGATTTTGGTTGGGCCAATGCATTGCCAATTGGACCGGTTTGGTAACTGAAATGGATAAAATTGGAAACATTGGTGAAATAAAAACAGGACCCTTCTATACCAGGGAGGATTGGGGAAAACCAGACCAACCAAGTATTTGGGGTGAAGGCCTGCCAAGTGATCTATCG
>CAZHWD010000218.1:0-61158 GCA_964536335.1 uncultured Eudoraea sp.
GCGTATCTCTATTTAAAGAATCTGTAAAATTTAATTTCTCCAGGGCCAGAACGGCAATTGGCAATTTAACGGTACTGGCCGGATAGAAGTATTTCATATCATCCAACTGAAATTCATGATCAGTCAGGATAATACTATCACCGCTACGATCTATTTGGGTGTAAATTATTTGAACTTCATATTGATCAACACTATCAATAACTTTTCGGATTGATGTGTTTTGTGACGCCATAACCAGTGTCATTGGGTTGTTTTCTTTGCTCGGGGTCTTACAAGACCAGGACAATAAGAAAAACGTCAGTAAAGTCAGTTTAAAAACCTTCAAAACAAGGTATAATTTGTTAGTAATATTAATTTGAATAAACTTCACCCCTGTGCGGTATGAGGGCGTCACGTACACCTGGCATATTAATTTCTTCGACCACCATATACGCAATGCTGTGCATAGAACTTAATTCAGTATTGCCGGTTATGTTTGGGCTTAACTTTTCAGTAACAATATAATCTTTCAAATGCTTTTCATGATGCATGGCAACTTCTTTTGCCGTAGGTCCTCTGAAATCCCAGATTAGTTTAATTTTTCTGCTCACAATTTTCTTTTTATTTGGCAACTGAGATACCTTCCTCCGCAAATGCCTTAAAATTCTTTAAATACTTCAGGGATTGCTTTTTAAATGCTCCGGGCATTAGAAATCCCATTACCTTCATCATAAAACCGCTGAATTGAAATTCTGACTCAGAAACCCATTTGGTAGTATTTTCATCAATTACTTTAAAATAATTCTTTTGAATATTATGAACACCTTTGGCATTGTAAGAAGCGTGAAATTCATTAGGAAAGTTATTCATTATAATAGTTTCAATTAGTGTCATCTCCCGTTTGCCAATTCTATAATATAGTTCCATTTTTGCACCTTCTTTTGTAGGCTCTTCAGACAATTGTTTATAGCCCAATAACCCCTCCTGCCAATGTTTCATATTCTCAGAATTATCCAATTTTTTATGTACCTCGTCACGGGAAAGATCGATCACTATTTCCGTAGTATATTTCATGATAATAAGGTGGTTAGCACTACTAATGTACTAAATAAATTTATGGAGGTACTAAAAATCTGTTAATCCATATTACTATTACTTGCCCGGCAGGATTGAATTCTTATTTTTGTCGAATGCGTTTTTTAAACCTACAGATAAAAAGTATCAGATTATATGCCGGAATTGCCGCGATGGTATCCTTTACATTTTCTTGTAATTCCTTTTTAAAGAATGATATAAATGAAGAACCTTTAGCCAGAGTAGGTGATACTTATTTGTATTGGAATGAGGTAGTAGTTGTACTTGGTGATAATATTACAAAACAGGATAGTGCATCTGTGGTTACCAATTACATAAATAACTGGGCAACAAAACAAATTTTATTGGAAAAAGCCAAGATTAATTTACCCGATGAAAAGGTCGCAGAATTTGAACAATTGGTATCCAATTATCGTACAGATCTATATACAAGGGCCTATAAAGAAGCTTTGGTAAATCAGGCCGAGGATACCGTAATATCTCAGGCAGAATTAACCAGGTTTTACGAGGAAGAGAAAGAGAATTTTAAGCTCAAGGAAAAAATCATCAAACTCAGGTTCATTCAATTACCCTTACAATTTCTTAATACAAAAGAAGTAACAGAGAGTTTAAGACGATTTAATGAGGAAGACATTAGCTATTTGGATTCCATAGGGGTACAATTTAAAAAACTGAATTTTAATGACTCACTTTGGGTTCCTGCCTCCCGGGTCATTGAAGAAATACCACCATTGGATAAGGATAACGAAGACAGATACTTAAAAAAATCACAATTTTTTGAATTAGAGGATGCAATGGGGGTATATTTGACAAAGATAAACGATGTGCTTGGCGTTAATGAAATTGCGCCGCTCTCTTACATCGAACCTACCATAAGACAAGTACTTCTAAATAGAAGAAAATTGGACTACATAAGAAAACTGGAAACAGAAATTATAGATGAAGCAACAAAGGAAAAAGTATTTGAAGTGTATGACAAACAGGAATAGCATATTATGTTTTTTATGCTATTTTATCTTTTTTGTCAGTATAAAAGCACAAGAAAAGGATTCTATCCCCGATACTCAAATAGAACCGCCAGAAACGGTTGTGGTAGCTGATATTGATGTAAAAAAAGATACTGTAAACACATTTAAGAAAATAAAGTTAGATGGGATTTCAGCGGTAGTAGGGGATTACCTTATCCTGGATTCTGATATTGAAAAAACGCTGATTGACTTGCGTAGCCAGGGAGCTGCAATGGACGATATAACGCACTGCGGGTTATTGGGAAAATTAATGGAAGACCGTTTGTATGCCCATCAAGCCGTGCAGGATAGTATTTTGGTATCTGACGATGAGGTAAATGCTACAAGTGACCGTCAGATGCAACAATTGGTACAGCAGGTAGGTTCAATGGAAAAGGTCCTTAATTTTTACAATAAAGAAAGTGTTGAAGATTTCCGGGAAGAATTATACAATATTAATAAGTTGAGAATGCTATCGGAGAAAATGCAGCAAAAAATTATCAGTGAAATAGAAGTTACACCAGAGGAAGTTAGACAATTTTTTAATAAAATTCCAGAGAATGAAAAACCTGTTTTTGGCGCAGAACTTGAAATTTCACAGATAGTTAAGATACCTGAAATTCCTGAAGAGGAAAAACAAAAAACAATTAATAAATTAAATGAAATAAAGGCAGATTGTGAAGATAATGATGCCAGTTTTAGCGTAAAAGCAATATTATATTCACAGGATCCAGGCTCCAAATCCAAAGGTGGTTTTTACAGCATGACAAGGGAAACACCTTTTGTAAAAGAATTTAAGGATGTGGCTTTTAGTTTGCGCCAGGGAGAAATATCTGAACCATTTGAGACTTCTTTTGGATACCATATTATTTATATTGAAAAGATAAGAGGCCAGGAACTGGACTTGCGTCATATTCTGTTACAACCAGAAATACCTCAATCTTCTATTGAAAAAGCGAGAGTTGAGTTAGATACTATAAGAAAGCAGTTGACAGATGGTAAATATACCTTTGCCGAAGCAGCACTGAATTTTTCAGATGAAAAAGAAACTAAGTTCGACGGGGGGTTATTAAGAAATCCAATTAATTTTGATTCACATTTTGAACTTACTAAAATGGATCCATCACTTTATAATCAGGTAAGGAACTTAAAAGATAATGAAATATCTCTACCTACTCTGGAGCAGGATCCAAACGGAGGTCCTCCCAGGTACAAAATTTTGATGGTTACTAATAGATATGACGAGCACGAGGCAAATTTTGCCCAAGACTATATTAAAATTCAGGAACTTGCACTAAGGGATAAGCAGTTTACTACTATTAGGAAATGGCTTAATGATCATATATCAGATACTTATGTAAGTGTTGGTGGAGATAATAGAGATTGTGAATTCTCCAATAAATGGGTTAAAAAATAGCCAGATGTCTGATGTTACAGCAATCAACAATTTAGTAGCCAAGCATAAGGCTTTAAGAAAAGAAATAGCTAAGATAATTGTAGGCCAGGACTTGGTAATAGACCAAATTCTTTTGTCTATCTATACAGGAGGGCATTCCTTGCTAATTGGCGTTCCCGGTTTAGCGAAAACCTTAATGGTAAATACTATTGCCCGTATTTTAGGGCTTGACTTTAAAAGAATACAGTTTACGCCTGACCTAATGCCCAGTGATATTCTAGGAAGTGAGATATTAGATCAAAATAGAAATTTCAAATTTATTAAAGGCCCTATTTTTGCCAATATAATTCTGGCAGATGAGATAAACAGGACACCGCCTAAAACACAGGCTGCTCTTTTGGAGGCTATGCAGGAACGAGCAGTAACTATAACAGGAGTACAACATAAACTTTCCCAACCATATTTTGTACTTGCTACACAGAACCCTATTGAACAGGAGGGTACTTATCCCCTTCCCGAAGCACAGCTAGATCGCTTTATGTTTGCAATAGAGTTAAAATATCCATCTGTTGAGGAAGAAACATTAGTAGTAAAAACAACTACAAATGATGAATTTCCTGAAGTTAATTCCTTATTGAATGCAGAAGAGATATTAGAAGTTCAGCATTTGGTTAGAAGAATACCCGTTCCGGATAATGTTGTGGATTATGCGGTAAAATTGGTAAGCAGTACCCGACCGACATTAGAGACTTCGTCCGATTATGTAAAACAATACCTGGATTGGGGTGCCGGGCCACGGGCTTCTCAGAATCTCATTTTAGGGGCAAAGGCCCACGCTGCAATTAATGGCAAGTTCTCTCCGGATATTGAAGACGTACAGGCAGTGGCAATGGGAATTCTTAGACATAGAATAATTAAGAATTATAAGGCAGAGGCCGAAGGTATCTCAGAAGAAGATATCATCAATAAACTTCTTTAACCTATTATCATGGACATTCTATGAAGAAGGTACATGATCATTTTTCGGATCGGTCTGAATCCTATAAAAAGTATAGACCTTCCTATCCACAGGAGCTTTATTCTGAAATTTTAAAATTTGTTAAAACAAAGGATAGCTGCTGGGACTGTGGTACCGGTAACGGACAAGTTGCCATTGAACTTTCTAAGTATTTCACCAAAGTAATTGCCACAGACATAAGTCAAAATCAATTGAATAGTGCTGAAAGGCGAAAAAATATTGTTTACAAAAAAGTAAGAGCTGAGCAAACCGGGTTTCAGAGTGATCAATTTGATCTCATCACAGTTGCACAAGCAATCCATTGGTTTGATTTTGAAGAATTTCAAAGAGAAGTAATAAGAGTTGCTAAAAATGGAGCCGTTCTTGGCATTTGGGGTTATGGACTTATCGAAATTGAAGCACCAATTAATAATCTTATAAATCTATTTTATAAAGATATTATAGGGCCATATTGGAATGTAGAAAGAAAACATATAGATAATCGCTATAACTCAATTCCATTTAGTTTTAAGCAACTTAATAAAGATGATGAAATAGTAATAAAAGAAAATTGGAACTTAAATCAATTAGAGGGGTATTTAAATACCTGGTCAGGGGTTAAAAACTATATGGTAGACCATGATGGTAAAAATCCGGTTAAAGATTTGATTTCAAACCTAAGAAAAGAATGGAGGGCGAATGAAAAAAAGGAAATCCGATTTCCTATTTTTCTCAAAGTAGGAAGGATTGAAAAATAAAGTGATCCTATAATCGCATTTAATAGGTAATCCTGTTCTAAAAATTTCCTTTACCTCTTGTATTTTAGTAATTTTACGCAATTCAATTAACAGAAAAAATTCAAAATAATGGCATTTGATATTGACATGATTAAAGGGGTTTACGCCAATATAGCAGAACGTATTGACAAGGCTCGTAATATAGTTGGAAGGCCATTAACACTTTCCGAGAAAATATTATATGCTCATCTTTGGGAGGGCGAACCTACAAAAGCTTTTAAACGAGGTAAAGATTACGTAGATTTTGCACCAGATAGAGTGGCATGTCAGGATGCAACTGCTCAGATGGCACTTCTACAATTTATGCAGGCAGGCAAACCTAAAGTTGCAGTTCCCACTACGGTTCACTGTGATCATTTAATCCAGGCTAAAAGCGGGGCAGCAATTGATTTAAGAACTGCCAATAGCACAAGTGCTGAGGTATTCAACTTTTTAGAATCGGTTTCTAACAAATATGGCATAGGTTTTTGGAAGCCAGGAGCTGGAATTATACACCAGGTAGTTTTGGAAAACTATGCTTTTCCAGGCGGTATGATGATAGGGACTGACTCGCATACTGTAAATGCTGGAGGTTTGGGAATGTTAGCCATTGGTGTTGGAGGAGCAGATGCCGTTGATGTTATGGCAGGAATGGCCTGGGAGCTTAAGTTTCCAAAATTAATTGGTGTTAAACTTACAGGTAAGATTTCAGGTTGGACTTCCGCTAAAGATGTGATCTTAAAAGTAGCTGGTATTTTAACCGTAAAAGGAGGAACCGGAGCAATTGTTGAATATTTTGGTGAAGGCGCCAAGAATCTTTCTTGCACCGGCAAAGGCACAATATGTAATATGGGTGCAGAAATAGGGGCTACTACATCTACATTTGGTTATGATGCCTCTATGGAAAGATATCTTCGTGCAACAGACAGAAGTGATATTGCGGATGCGGCAAATGAGGTAATGGAGTATCTGACAGCAGATTCAGAGGTCTACGCAGAACCGGAGAAATACTTCGATGAACTTATAGAAATTAATTTAAATGATCTAAGACCACATCTTAACGGTCCTTTTACACCAGATTTGGCAACACCTGTTGGTGAATTAGGTCCTAAGGCCAGGACAAATGATTGGCCTATTCAGGTTGACTGGGGACTTATTGGGTCATGTACAAATTCTTCCTATGAAGACTTAACCAGGGCTGCATCTATTGCAAAGCAGGCTGTGGACAATAAAATAATACCTAAGTCCGATTTTGGAATTAATCCAGGATCAGAGCAAATCAGATATACAGCAGAACGTGACGGTTTATTGCAGATATTCGAAAATCTTGGGGCAACCATTTTTACCAACGCATGTGGTCCTTGTATTGGACAATGGGACAGAAGTGATCTTAAAGGGGAGGAGAAAAATACTATCGTGCATTCTTTTAACCGAAATTTTTCTAAAAGAGCCGATGGTAACCCTAACACACATGCCTTTGTGGGTTCTCCTGAAATGGTAGCAGCCATTGCACTTTCGGGAAGGTTGGATTTTGACCCTATGAACGATTCATTAATAAATGAAGAAGGAAAGGAAGTTAAATTAAAAGAACCCGTAGGAATTGAATTACCTCCAAAAGGATTTGAGGTTGATGATGCAGGATACCTGGCACCCGATGAAGATGGAAAAGGGATTGAAGTAATTGTAGCAAAGGATTCTGAGAGGCTTCAGGTTTTGGAACCTTTTGTACCCATCTCTGCCGATAGTCTTCAAAACATGAAGCTTCTTATTAAAGCATTTGGGAAATGTACTACAGACCATATTTCAATGGCTGGTCCATGGCTCAGATACAGAGGACACCTCGATAATATTGCTAATAATACTTTGATAGGCGCTGTAAATGCCTTTAACAAAAAGACCAATTTTGTAAAAAACCAATTAAGTGGAGAATATGGTGGTGTACCTGATACCCAGAGAGCGTATAAGGCAAAGGGTATAAAGACTATTGTAGTTGGTGATCACAATTATGGTGAAGGATCCTCTCGGGAACATGCGGCTATGCAACCCAGACATTTAGGGGTAGCGGCGGTCCTTGTAAAGTCTTTTGCCCGTATTCACGAAACCAATCTCAAAAAACAAGGGATGTTAGCATTGACTTTTGCTAATGAAAGTGACTATGATCTTATCCAGGAAGATGACACCTTTAACTTCATTGATATTAAGGAATTTTCTCCGGATAAACCATTGAAAATAGAACTTGTACATGAGGATGGAACCAAGGATTTTATCGAAACGAAGCATACTTATAATCTGCAACAGATTGAATGGTTCCACGAAGGTTCTGCTCTCAACGTAATAAAGAAAGAAAATGCAGTATAAATTGCTTCTGAAATCAAATGATATAACTCCCGATATTCCTCGGGAGTTATTTAGTTTTAACAAACCATATTAAATGAAAATAAGTAAGAAAACCATACTTAATATTTTACTCATGGCTTTCGTGCTATCTTTTTTTGTGACCCCATTGGGGTATCATGGAAAAATATTGTTGAACCAAATGTTTTCTTTTCGCCCGGAGGTAATTGAAGTTGGCGAACAACAGCAAATATCAGATTATAACTGGAAGTTAAAAAATGCAAGTTGGGAGTTCTTCAATTTTGAAAAATCCAAAGGGAATGTAGTTTTTATAAATTTCTGGGCTTCATGGCGATTGCCCTGTGCGGCAGAACTCAAAAGTATTCAGAATCTTTATGATAAATATAAGAATAAGATCGATTTCTATATAATAACCGATGAAAAGAGGCTTCCAGTAGAAGAGTTCATGAAGGTAAATAAATTTACTTTTCCCGTAACCTATCTTATTATTGGTGAGAGAACACCCTTGGCTGTCCTTAAGCCGCCAGCGTCATATATAATTGATAAAAAGGGCTATATTTGGGTAAAACAAGAGGGAATTGCGGATTGGGATAATAAAAAAATATATAACCTCCTCAATGAACTAATAAATTAGAATGAAATTAAAAAGAACACAGCTAATCAATATTGCTATTATTCTATTATTGGCGATATATTTTTTTACACCGATAGGTTTTCATGCCAAAGTATATCTTAACAGGTTAGTATCTCACAATCCTGTGCCTGTTGAAGAAAGAGCTCAGCAGTTTTTAGAGGATTATGATTTTAAACTAGTGGATACAAAAGGTAATACAGTGAATCTCTCAGACTACAAGGGAGATGTTATATTTATCAATTTCTGGGCTACCTGGTGTCCACCTTGTGTTGCAGAAATGCCAGATTTACAACTCTTGCATGATTCATATGGGGAAAAGGTTACGTTTTTATTTATTGCCAGGGATAAAAAGGAAAAGGTGTCTAAATTCATAATGAAGAAAAATTATAATTTTCCGGTTTATTTCGAATCTGGATTTACACCAAAAACCCTATATTCTGCAGCTTTGCCAACAACATTTATTATCGATAAAAAAGGGAATATTGTTGTAGCAGAGACAGGGTCTGCTAATTGGAATGATGAAAGTGTTCGTATTTTATTGGATGGTTTATTAAAATAACGGAAAGATTGTGAAAACTTACGAATATACTATTAAATTGGAAGTCAAATTAATAGGGTTTATTTCTTAAAATATTTAAAAGGAACAATTAACATACCAAAACACTCTCCATCTTCTTTACCCATATGCTTATGATGCATTTTATGTGCCCTGCGCACACCTCTGGCATACCAATTATTAGCATTTCTGAACATTTTAAATCGTTGGTGAATGAAAATGTCATGAACCATAAAGTAAGTTGCTCCATAAGCCATTATTCCAAAGCCTAATGGCCAACCGTACCAGAATGACGCATAGGATGCCAAATAAAAGAAGGTCATACTAATAACTGCATAAAAAATAAAAAAAGCATCATTCCGTTCAAACCATGAACCATGATCTTTTTTATGATGATCACTATGTATTCTCCATAAAAAACCATGCATTATGTACTTATGAGTAAACCAGGCCATAAACTCCATAAAACCAAATGTGCCAAGGAAAATTAAGATCCAAATTACAATTTTCATGCTAATATAAGTTCAGTTTATAATTTACATAAGACTTTGCAAGCAGTCCGAATTTTTGATAATTAGGTACCCGTATTCTAGCGTTTTTAATTTCCAAAGATGGTGTTTTTTGTAACTTACGTAGTAATTTATAATAATATTTATAAGCTGTATAAACACCAAATTTTGCTTCATTAGGAAGTTGAACTATTCCGTCATATCCCATTTTAAAATCTGCTTTTATTTCTTCTACAATCTTCAGTTTGGACATTTCATCTAATTCCAGGAGGTTCGTATTTGGAAAATAAGAACGGTTTAAATTTTCATAATCTGCCTTAAGATCCCTGAGAAAATTGACCTTTTGAAACGCAGAACCCAAAGCCTTGGCAGAATTTTTAAGGGTTTCATAGCGCTCATCATTCCCTTTTACAAAAACCCTAAGACACATAAGGCCCACTACGTCGGCAGACCCGTAAATGTATTCTTTGAATTCTGCTTCTGTATTGTAGACATTCTTATTGAGATCCATTCTCATACTTTTCATAAATGAACTAACTAAATGATGTGGAATTTGATATTTATGATAAGTATGTTGAAAGGCATTTAATATAGGATTAAGGCTTATTTTGTCTATTAAACTCGTCTCAAGATCCTTTTCAAATTTGTTGAATAATGTCTCTTTGTCATAATCGTGGAAGGTGTCGACAATCTCGTCAGCACATCGAACAAAACCATAAATGTTGTATATATCACTTCTTATGGAGGAGGATAACATTTTTGCTGCGAGCGAAAAGGATGTGCTGTATGACTGGGTAACAACTTTGCTGCATTCAAAGGAAATATGATCGAAAATTGCTTTCATTTAGTAACTTTTATTATTTTTATCCATTAATTCAGAAACTAATTTTCCCGAAATTAAAGAAGGAGGAACTCCTGGACCGGGAACTGTTAATTGGCCGGTAAAAAATAGATTATTAACTTTTTTACTCTTCAATCCTGGTCTCATAAAAGCTGTTTGCGATAATGTATTGGCCATACCATAAGCATTTCCTTTATAAGAATTATACTGCTCTTCAAAGTCATTTACACAAAAAGACTTTTTAAATATAATATTATTTTCTACACTCTGCCCAGTGCGCTCTTGGAATCTTTTCAATAAAATATCAAAGTATTGTTCTCTAAGTTCCGGTGTATCCTCTAATCCTGGTGCTATTGGAATCAGGAAAAATCCGGTTTCATTATTACTGGGTGCCATGCTTTTATCTGTTACGGAAGGAAAGTTTGCATAAAACAAGGGCCTGGTTGGCCATTTTGGACTATCATAGATTTCAGAGGCATGCTCACTAAAATCTGTGTCAAAAAATAAATTATGATGTTCAATGTTTTCTAATTTTTTGTCAAACCCAATAAAGAAGAGTAAAGAGGAAGGTGCAAAGGTTTTTCTTTGCCAATATTTTTCAGAATATTGCCGATAAGTTTTATCCAATAAGGTTTCTGTATGATGATAATCGGCACCACTTAATACCAAATCGGCATCTATAGTTTCAGAATTCACCAATATCCCCATTGCCTTACCTTCACGCACAATGATCTTGTCTACTGCACTATCTGTGTGAATCGTTACGCCTAGCTCTAAGGCTAAACTTTTCATAGCTGTAATTACCTGGTACATTCCTCCCTTAGGATGCCAGGTGCCAAGTCCAAAATCTGCAAAATTCATAAAACTGTAGAAAGCCGGAGTATTACTCGGCTTTGCTCCAAGAAATAATACCGGAAATTCCAGTGTTGAAATGAGTTTCGGGTTTTTAAATTTTTTTCGAACTTCCTGACTTATTGTTTTAAAGAATTGGTCCACTCTTATTATAGTATCCTTTGTAACTAACTCTAAAGGTGAAAGTCCGGGACGATAGACAATTTCATTGATGGCAATATCATAATTTCTTTGTGCCTTAGAGATAAATTTCTTAAGATGCTTAGAACTACCTTTTTCAATTCGCTCAAATTCCTCACAAATTTTATCCATGCAGTCCCCAATTGTGATAATATCGTCTTCAAAGAAAATTTTATACGCGGGACTTAATTTATCCAATTGATAATAGTCTGAGGTTTGTTTGCCGAAATCTGCAAAGAAGCGATCAAAAATATCGGGCATCCAATACCAACTTGGGCCTATATCAAAGGTAAATCCTTCTCTAATAAGTTGTCTGGCTCTTCCGCCAACTGTATCGTTCTTTTCAAAAAGACTAACATTAAAGCCTTTTTTAGCCAGATAACAGGAGGCCGAAAGGGATGAAAACCCTGATCCAATGATTACAACTTTTTTATTGCTGATATTCATGGTTTGACGCTAAAAGTAACTTATATTGTTTTAAACAATTGTTCAACAGATTCAAAGGTACGAATGTGCGGTGGAAGTTTTTCTTTATTTATGTGTTGAATTTGCCTACCTAAAATCCATAAATTAGAATTTTTCTGGTTTATTATTTTTGTAAAGTCATCAATGTATTTCCCTAATCTGTCTTTGTTTGGTACTATAGTAAAATAAGACAAGTAATATAAATTATTGTAATAGTTTTGCAAGTCTACAAGGTTATCTAAAGGCATAGTCTGACCTAAATAAATAGTCTTGTAACCACGAAGAAGAATTTCATAATTTATAAATAGTAGCCCAATTTCATGGATTTCATTTTCAGGAAGAAAAAGAACGAATACTTTATCATGTTGAGTAGGTTCCATCAACTGTAATTTCTCCGTACTCGTGTAAATCTTCTGTTTAATCAAATTAGTAATAAAATGTTCATGCGCCGGACTAATGGTATCTGTCTGCCAAAGTAGCCCAAGTTCATTTAATAAAGGGATAAAGTACTCCCAAAAAATATCTCGAAACGACTTTTCTGAAAGCAGTTTATTGTAGGTATTTTGGAATAATGACTGGTCAAAGTTAATCATCGACAATTTAAAGGCATTGATTGCGTGATTTTTCGTACTATTTTTGGCTACGATCTCTCTGACGACAATCGGAATATCAGTTTCTGGTATTTTTGCGATTTTAGATATTTTATAACCGTTATTATAGAGTAAGGTAATATTCAATAGTCTCTGAAGACTTGCCAGGCTATAGGTCCTAATGTTGGTACTGGTTCTCTCGGGAGACAATAACCCATATCTTTTTTCCCAGATTCGAATGGTATGTGCCTTAATACTGGACAGGTTTTCCAAATCCCGAATGCTAAAAGATTTTTTTACATTGTTCATTATTTATAAATAATGTTTAAACAAATTTACAATTTTAAAAGGGGAAGTATTTAATAGTTTCGTTAATTTATTTAGAAGTAATGGGCTAAGGAATGATTTTTTTTAGTTTATGACCCTAAAACTTAAAACTTTCTATTATAATTGGATATATTTAGGCTACCTAACCATAAAATATTATGTCAAAAAAAATCACTCAAACCAGAAAGCAGTTTTTAAAGAAAATTGGAGCCGGAACTTTGGCTTTGGCAAGTACACCGGCAATCATAGGTGCAGGAACAAAACCCCATATTTCTTATTTGAGTAGAAAAAAATATAGTGCGAACAGTAATATACAAATCGCGCTTATAGGTGCAGGGGGCATGGGATCAGAGGATACCTATACAGCCTTAAAACACGATGGTGTAAAATTAGTTGCCGTTTGTGATCTTTACGATGGTCATCTTGAAAGGGCCAAGGAAAGATGGGGTAAAGACCTTTTCACAACCAAACAGTATAAAGAAATATTGGCCAGAAAAGATGTAGATGCAGTTATTATCGGAACACCTGATCATTGGCATAAACAAATTTCAATAGACGCCATGCGTGCTGGTAAACATGTTTATTGTGAAAAGCCAATGGTCCATTCTCTAGACGAAGGGCATGATGTTATTAAAGCTCAGAATGAGACGGGAATGGTATTTCAGGTGGGTAGTCAGGGAATGTCTTCACTTGGAAATGAAAAGGCCAAAGAGCTATTGGCTCAGGGAGCTATTGGGGATATTAATTATGCAGAAGGTTTTTGGGCCAGAAGAAGCCCTACCGGTGCCTGGCAATATAATATTCCCAAGGATGCTTCACCCAAAACTGTAGATTGGGATACCTTTATAATGAATACCAATAAAAGACCTTTTGATGCTACTCGTTTTTTCAGATGGAGAAACTACAAAGACTATGGCACAGGGATGTCGGGAGATTTGTTTGTACATCTTTTTTCCAGCCTTCATTTTATTACCAATTCAAAAGGACCAAATCAAATTTATTCATCTGGAGGATTGCGCTATTGGAAAGATGGAAGAGAAGTACCAGATGTTCTTCTGGGGGTATTCGATTATCCTGATTCTGAAGAACACCCTCCTTTTAATCTTTCATTGCGTTGTAATTTTGTTGATGGAACCTCGGGAACAACTTATCTGAGAATTGTTGGTAGCGAGGGCTCTATGGATGTCCAATGGAGAAAGGTAATTTTAAGAAGAAATAATGAGCAATTTGACAATGACCCATTTTTACAAGCTAAGGCTTCGCAAACTGGAATAGCCAGTTCAAGGAAAAAGATGCTTCCACAGGAAGAAATTGTTTTTGATGCCGAGGAAGGTTATAAAGGAGCCCATTATGATCATTTTTCTAATTGGTTCATTGCTATCAGGGGAGGTAAAGCTGTATCTGAAGACGCCGTCTTTGGTTATCGCGCGGCTGCCCCTGCATTAGCCTGCAACGACAGTTATTTTTTAGATAAGGCGATAAAATGGGATCCTGTTGGGATGAAACTACTTTAATTTTGAAAATTATGAAACTGCGTATATTAATTATTTGTTTGGTACTCTTAATTGGGGCCTGTAAGAATACAGAGAAGAAGAAAGTAGAAACACCTACCGCAAAAGAAGATCAAATAGCTTCCAGTGAATGGGTGGAACTTATGGATCTATCTGACTGGAGAGGGTACAATCAGGATTCACTTCCATCAAATTGGTCAATTAAAGATGGTATGATAGAATGTTTTGGTGAAGGTGGAGATGTTGGAGGTGATATCATTAGTACTGAAACTTATGACAATTTTGAATTTGCTTTTGAATGGAAAATAACCAAGGCAGGCAATAGTGGTGCTTTTTATCACGTCGTAGAAGATACAATATATCATTCACCTTACGAAACCGGACCGGAATACCAGATATTAGATGATGTTGGTTTTGAAGAACCTATTGAAAATTGGCAAAAGACTGGCGCCAATTATGCTATGCATGTAGCCAATGAAAACAAAACCCTGAAACCTGTAGGGGAATGGAATACAAGTAAGATTATTTTTAATAAGGGTAAGGCGGAACATTGGCTAAATGGACAAAAAATTGTGGAATTTGATAAAAACTCGCAAGACTGGTTAGAAAAACGCAATAGCGGTAAATGGAATGATTATCCTGATTACGGCAAAAGTAATGATGGTTATTTAGCTCTGCAGGACCATGGTGCAGGTGTATGGTTTAGAAATGTACGGGTAAAACGCTTATAATTATACTTTTAAATGAAAAACTGCTCCTGTTTTAACAGAAGCAGTTTTTTTGTGCCCACGACTGGAGTCGAACCAGCACGTCCTTTCGAACACTACCCCCTCAAGGTAGCGTGTATACCAATTTCACCACGTGGGCATTTTACTAAAATTGCGGTGCAAATATAACGAAGTATTTCTATTTTGAAGATTAATCGCGCTTACTTAGTGTATCAATAATCAACTATCATCAAAACCGTTTCCTGCGGATATGTAAAGATTTTTACACTGGATTAGGATTTGAGAATATTTGGTAACTCCTCGCTGTCTATTATGTATTCTGTTATGTTAAATACTTCTTTTCGATTGGATCTGAACAGTTTGACGAATTTTGAAATTTTATCTTCCAGGACTTCATGATCCTTCTCAAATTGCGGGTTTGAACTCTGAACCGGATTTTCTACCATAAGGCCCAAATTCCCTTGGTGTGTGGTTAATTCCTTCATTAGGTCCATACTTTTATTCCGAATCTCAAAAAGGTTTTTCTGTATATTTTTGACCAGGTTAAGGTTATCGTCTTTTGTAATCCAAATAATATACTTATCTATTAAATGATGTAAAAACCTGAGGTCATCTTTATAGAAATTCAGATCTGACTTCCAATGATCTGTAAGAATATAAAGTTCTTGCCAGTTTACTTCTCCAATTATATTTTGCTGAGTTGATTTATTGCTGTTATCCATGATTAAATTACCTTTTTGTTCGGAATCTAAAAGTAGTTAAGCTAAGGGCTAATTTTTATGATATAAGTCATGTAGAACTTATGTGACCAATGTCATATTATTCAGATCTAAAATGAGGTAAATTAACTAAATCTTTAAATGATTTGTTATGGACACTATTCTCTATGCCACGGATTGTAACAAGAATTCGATTTCAACACTAAATTATGCAAAGAATCTCAGTGAAACTTTAAAGGCCAAACTAATTGTATTTCACATTTATGATATTCCGCCCGTTAGAACATCCAATATTAGGTCGCCTGAACAATTACATAAATTGGCGATGATTGAGCATAAAGAAATACTGGAAGAGTATTGCCTAAAAAATCTAAACCAAAATCTAATCAAAAATCAACTAATATGCGAGGTTGCTCAAAATACTTCAATAAGCAATGGAATTATTGACCGAATAAGTAAAAGAAATATTGATTTGCTGGTCATAGGTATGAAAGATGAACATTCTGACCGAGGTTTCTTTAGTGGTAATATTGCCAATAAATTAATTGATAAGAAACTTTGTCCAATACTAATTATTCCTCCCCATTATAGTTATAAAAGGTTAAAAAAGATTGCTTATGCCAGTGATTTTGAATCTTCCGATATTATTGCAATAGAAAAATTGTCTGCCATAGCAGAATATTACGATGCTGAAATAGAAGTAGTTCATATCCCTACTATGGAAGAATATACCGCTATGCAACAGTTGGAATGGTTTAAAGAATTACTGGAAGCCCAGGTGCAATACAAAAAAATAAGTTTTCACATGATCCTGGCCAATAGTATTGAACAGGGATTAAGATTGCATATTAGGGATGAGAATGCTGATATATTAGGGATGTTGGAAAGAGAAAATAAGAGTCTCTTTGCTGCTATTTTTAATAAAGATATTGTAAAAAAAATGGAGACATTAGTTACTATTCCGATACTTTGTTTTAATTCCTAAAGCTAGGATATAGCAGTTAAAATTCAGTGAAGAATGGTACCATCTTCCATTTCTATAATCCGATCTGTACGTTTTGCAAAATCTAAATCATGTGTAACGACCAATAAAGAAAGTCCTTCCTCCTCCTTTAACCTCTTAAATATTTGGAAAACATTTTCAGCATTATAACTGTCGAGATTACCAGTGGGCTCATCTCCCATTAAAATATCCGGATTATTGATAAGCGCTCTGGCAATAGCCACACGTTGTTTTTCCCCTCCAGAAACCCTTGAAGCCCTTTTTTTTGCCAAATTTCCGATGTTCAACATATTTAATTTTTCCATAGCATCGTGTTCAATTTCTTCATAAGTCCTAGACGCCAATTTCTTAGCAGGAAGCATCACATTCTCCAGGACAGTGAATTCAGACAGCAGATAGTGAAATTGAAATACAAAACCGATATGCTTGCTCCTAATTTGCGATAATTCCTTATGCGGTTTCCCGGTGACAAGTTCTTCATTTAAAAATAACTCCCCTTCATAATCTGTATCCAGGGTGGAAAGGATATAAAGCAAGGTGGATTTTCCAGAACCCGATTTACCCATTATAGAGGCAAACTCTCCTTCTTTTACACTAAAGCTTATATCTTTTAGGACATGAAAATCTACAGGTTTTCTAAAATGCTTATTAATAGTTTTAGTTTCCAGTACCGTGCCCATAATTGTAAATTAGGTTCCGCGAATAATTCGAACAGGATCTATTTTTTTAGCTTTATTGGAAGGTAAATAACCTGCAATGAATGTAGAAATAAGTGCAAAGATAATTCCTATTACATAATAGCCAGGGTTGTAATTTACCGGAAATGTACTTATAGTAGGTAGTGCTTCGGTTTCGAATGGTATATTATCAATAACTCTAGATAAAAAAAAGCCTATTATTAAGCCAATAATTCCCCCGGCAACACCAATTATCATGGCCTGACTCATAAATATAAGTTGCACATCCTTTCCAGAAAACCCTGTCGCCTTAAGAATGGCTATGTCTTTCATTTTTTCATAAATAAGCATATTCAGAATATTGTAGATTCCAAAGCCCGCAACGATAAGTAAGGTAATTGAAACCGCATAGGTAATAATATTTCGAATATTACTTCCCGTTTCGAACTGGGCATTTGCTTCATTAATATCCGTGGCCTTAATTTTGAATTGTCTTTCCAACTGCCTGGCCATGGGAACAGCTTCTGAAATATCATAGAGTTTTATATTGATATCTGTAATATAATTCTCGGCTTCTCCCTGTATTCTCTGAACAGTTTTAAGATTTGCAAAACTTTGAACATTGTCAATTTCAGCTATACCACTTTGGTAGATCCCAACTATCTTTAAAGGAAAAATAGTTCCCTTAACAGTACTTATCTGTATTCGGTTACCAACGCTCAGTGACATTTTTTTGGCAAGGCCGGAACCAAGTAAAATTCCATTATCTGTATTTCTGAGCGCCTCCGGGCTTCCTTCAACAATATTATCCTGAATATTTGATAAGCGAACTTCTTCCATAATATCTACACCCACAAGGTTACCACCAAGTTCGATGGAACCCGATAAATAAAATATCTGGGAACGGAGTTGAGGAGTTGCACCTTTCACGTTTTCCTGATCTTTTAAATAATGTAATATTGGAAGGGCGTTATGTATTTTAAGCTGGCTTTGTTTAGGCTTGATGGAATATACTACATTTAAACCTCCGTCAAATTTTTCATATAATGAAATTGGCTGTTCCGCCGAAGGTTCAATTTCATTGAACATATGTATATGTGGAGTCTGATTAAGAACAAGATCATCTAACATTCCATTCAAACCGGTCATAAAACTTACCAATGTAATATAGGCTCCAATTCCAAATGTAACTCCAAGAGAAGCGGTTACCGTAGACTTCATCTTTGTTAGCAGATGTGTTTTGGCGATACTAATTATGACCTTCCAATTAGTCATTCTTTTGGCTTTAATAAATAGGTATCCGCGTCTAATCCTGATCGAACTTCAATATGTTCCATGTCTTGTATGCCCGTAACAATTTCTATTATCCCCTCTTCCGTTTTCACTTTATTTTCACCTATAAGATATGCTTTAGGAATGGTCAGGGCATTTTCTTTTTGGGAAACAATAATATTGCCTTCTCCTGCCAGACCTGGATAAAGTATTTCCGGAGGATCTTTAAATATGGCTTCGATTTTAAAAGTCTGGGATCGTTCATCTTTTCTTGGATAAATTTTGCTTAATACTGCAGTATATACTACTGGCCCGTAGGCATCAAGCGTTATTAACGCTGTTTGACCAATTTTCAACTTAACAATATCAACTTCGTCAACTAGCATTTCAATTACAAAATCATTTGCACTACCTATGGCTGCTATAGGTTCCATTGTATTAATTATTTCGCCCTGGTTTTTATAAAGCGCGTAAAGTTTACCATTAATTTTACTTTGTACTGTAAAATCCTCAGTTGCAATCAAAGAGGTTTGGTAATTGTTTTCTGCCTGCTTTAATTTGGTATTTAATTCTGATTTTGTTCGTTCAAAATTGCCTTTAAGCAAAGCCAAATTATTAACTGATAATTCATATGCCAGTTTTCGATTTTCGTATTCTACCATGGATCCTATATTTTGTTCCCAAAGGTTTTGTTGTCTTTTAAAATTTACAGAATCATTTTTGTACGTGAGTTCCGCTGCATTAATTTCATCGATTAATGCCTTTATTATTGCATTACTACCACTGTAATTTTCTCTGGCTAGTTGGAGGTTTAGTTTGGCATTTTCGGTGTTAAGCTTTGGAGTATTGTTTATTATTTGAGCTATCGGTGAGCCTTTGGCTACTGAATCGCCCTCTTCAACAAAATTTTTATCCAGAATCCCAGCCACAGCCGCATATACCTGATAAAGGCTATCAGGTTGAATTGTCACAGAGGAATATACAGATTCTGTTATGGTTACTTTTAAGGGAAATATCCTATCAGCGCGATCATTACAGCCAACAAAAGCAGAAACTAATATTAAGCTAAAAAGAAATCTAAACGAAAAAGGAATACATCTCATCAAGCTTATTTAGGGTTGTCGGGTATGATTTCATTTGCTAACTATCAACTTTTGCCAATAGCAATTCAAGTTTGGGTTTTTGCCTTCTGCTCATGGGTAGTTGATGTTCATCTACCTCTACACTTATACAATCGAATTTTTCTACCTTGTTTAAATTTACAATATATGATCTATGAATCCTAAGAAATTTGTCATTCGGCAGCTTATCCACAATTGATTTCATGGTACACAGTGCGATGACTTTTTCTTTATCTGTGATTATTTTTACGTAATCGCCAAGAGCTTCTACCCATTTAATATCTTTTATATTAATCCTTTTGTTTTTCAAATTACTCCGCACCATCAAAAAATCTTTATCTTCTTCTATTTCATTTCCCTTGCCGTAATTTTTGAGCACTTTCTTTATGGCATTCGCAAAACGATCAAAATCTAATGGTTTTAACAAAAAATCTGTTACGCCATAGTCAAAAGCTTTTAGAGCATAATTGGGATTACTTGATATAATTATGACCTGTATTTTCTGATCAAAGGATTCTAGAAGATCGAAACCATCAATAAATGGCATTTCAATATCGAGAAGAATTAAATCTATTTTATGGTTTTTAATAATTCTATTAGCGTGAATGGCATTACCGCTTTTTTCTGCCAATTCCAGATCATCATGATTTTGAACCATCCGTGCTATGATTTCACATTGCACTTTTGAATTTTCTACAATTAATGTAAGTAAGGGTTTATTTCCCATAACAATAAATAAAGATGATCAAATACAATTCTCCAGGATCGTCCTATGATCTCAGAAGAATTTCTGTTAAAAAACAAATCTACTTACATTGTTAATTAAGACAAATGATTTTAATCATTATGCCAGTTGATATCGGTCTTGTCAGATAAAATACTCCTAGGATCAATACTTGTTAACGATGACCAGATAGAAAATCCTGGCAACAATAAAATGAGCATAATAAATGAAATAGAATTAGAGAAATATGACATTTGTCACTTTTTAGCTCAATTGAGATACTTAGTTTAGCATTTTTGGAAAATAGATGAAGGAACTAGTAGCGCGTTTTATAAGCAGGAAAGCAAAGATCAATTTAATTTCAGTAACTATTGGTATTGTATATCTATGGTTTGGTATGCTGAAATTCTTCACCGGTGTAAGTCCGGCTGAAGACCTTGCAAAGGCCACTATAAGTCGGCTGACATTTGGGTTTCTGGCCCCGGATCTATCAATAATATTACTTGCAATTTGGGAAACTGTTATAGGACTATTACTAATTGGCCACCTTGCTGAAAAATTTGCTTTGAAACTGGCTTTGGTTCATATACTCCTAACTTTCTTACCATTTCTGTTTTTCCCGGATCTAGTATTCTCACAGGCACCATTTGGTCTTACTCTTTTAGGCCAGTATATTATTAAAAACGTAATCATACTTGGAGTCCTTATTGTCTTGCTTAAAGAAAGTGATAAACTTAGGTCTTAAACCACTTTCTTGTTGTTTTGGTCAGGTTAAATAGTATATCTAAATTAGAGGATAGTATATCGGAAGAATTATAACAAGACACCAATCAACAATGATAAATGTCATAGTTTACCAATATGCTCCGTACGATCTTTATTACAAACTCTAAATAATATAATTATGACAATAAATATTCAATATGTTCAAATGCCAACGAGCGAATCTATGAGCGCTATTATTACTTCCAAATTGGAAAAACTGGCAAATAAATATGATTGGATTATTAAGGCAGATGTTTTTTTTAAATTAGAAAATGACCCTTCTGGTTTAGGTAAAATATGTGAAATACGATTAAGTGCTCCCGGCCCCAGATTATTTGCTAAGTCCAATCAGGATAATTTTGAAAAGGCCGCGGCAACGACAATAAAGGAATTAGAAAACCAGCTCAAAAAGAGAAAGGAAACCTTTAAAAAGTATTGAATAAGATATTTAAATTAAATCACCATGAAAAAAATATTAGTCCCGGTAGATTTTTCAGAACATGCAGGATACGCGCTGGAAGTTGCCGCTAAACTAGCAAAAGATTTTAGTACAGAGATTATTGTACTGCACATGATGGGTCTTTCTGAAGCCTACTTAACCAAAAGTGAATCTGATGAAGCCGCAGAGGCCCACTATTATATGAAATTGGCCAGGAAACGTTTTGAAACCTTTTTAAATAAACCATTTTTAAAAGGTGTAAAGGTTACCGAAATGGTACAAAACTATAAGATTTTCAGTGAGATTAATGAGGTAGCTAAAGAGCAAAATATTGACTTAATAATTATGGGCTCACATGGTGCAAGCGGGGTTAGTGAGATATTCGTGGGTTCCAATACTGAAAAAGTAGTGCGTTCTTCTGATATTCCGGTTTTGGTAGTAAAAGAACCTACTCCTTTATTTAGTCCTAAATTAGTTGTTTTTGCTTGTGATCTTAGGGAAGAGAGTATAAAAGCATACCAGAATGCAAGGGCTATTTTCGCGAAATGGGACGTTAAACTTCATCTGGTATATGTCAATTTACCAAATGAGGAATTCAGGAGTACCGGGGAGATTAAAAAGAAAGCAGAGTTTTTCCTTAAAGTTGCACATAATGGTGCGGTTCCCTCAAATATTGAAATCATTTATGTCTCAGATTATTCGATTGAAAGAGGCATATTTAATCATGCACATGCTATACAAGCCGATTTAATAGCAATTCCTACCCATGGAAGAAGCGGAATAGCACATTTTTTTAAAGGTAGTATTGGCGAAGATGTGGTGAATCACGCAAATTTACCCGTCATTACTTTTAAGGTCTAATTAAGGCTTAGATTGCGCTTTCGGAATAATAATTCCTTATCCTAAAAGATGCATATTCTGGATAAAAATATTAATATTTTCCATTTACTTTCCGAAGCTGTTTCGGAGGGACTAGTAGTAGTAAATCAGGATCAGTTAATTGTCTCTATTAATAAAAAAGCAGCACGGCTCTTTGATTATTCTAATAATGAACTTTTAGGAAGACCCTTATCCCTGCTAATCCCGGATAAGTATAAAAATGCACATAAAGAGCATGTCATTGAATATTACAAACATGTAAGGAAGGAAGCAATGGCTGGGGGACGATGTGTACGAGGGCAGAAAAAATCCGGCGCGGAATTTCCTTTAAATGTCAGGTTTAGTCCTTTTTCTATATATCAAAAGACCTATGTTCTTGCATTGGTTCACGATTTGTCTGAAAGAAAGGAGATTGAAGAAAACTTAAATATAAAAAGTGAAGCACTGGAAGCTACCCAAAACGGCATAGTCATTTCAGATGCATTAAAGGAGGATCATCCTATTATTTATGTGAATAGAGCTTTCAGGAAACTTACTGGGTATTCAGAATCTGAAGTCTTAAATAGAAATTGCCGGTTCCTACAGAATGATGACAATGACCAGCGAGGCATAAAAATAATGCATAAGGCCATTGAGGCAGGTAAAAAATGCAGGGTTCAGGTGAGGAATTATAAGAAGGATGGGACCCTATTCTGGAACGAGATCTCTATTAATCCTATCATAAATCAAGAAGGTAAGATCTCTCATTTTGTAGGCATTCAAAATGATATAACCAACAGAAAAAAAGCAGAAGAAGAAATAAGGCATTTTTTAAGGATTTTTGATGAATCATTAAACGAAATTTATGTTTTTGATTTTGAAACACTCAGGTTTTCTCATGTGAATTATGGAGCACAGAAAAAAACAGGATATAGTTTAAGAGAATTAAAAAAAATAACTATTAAAGACTTAATTACCGGTATTACGGAAGATCGGTTAAGAGAAGTTCTGGATCCCTTGAATCTAGATAACAAAAAGAAAGTTACTTTCGAAACCCTTTTTAAGCGTAAGGATGGAACCACTTATCCCGTGGAAGTTCATTTACAAGCGTCCAGCCTTGCGAATAGAGTATTAATAGTGGTCATTGCTCTTGATATCTCCGAAAGGAAAAATTATACTCAAAAACTGGAAAAAACTGTTGCCCTGCGAACACAAGAACTTAAAGCAGCTTTGATAAAAGAAAAAGAACTGAACGATCTCAAGACCAAATTCCTTTCAATGGTTTCTCATGAGTTTAAAACTCCATTGAGCACTATTCTTACCTCGGCCACCTTAGTTGGTAAATATGAATCTACTGAACAGCAGGATATTAGGGATAAACATTTAAAATCCATTGCAACCGGTGTACATCATCTTACCGGAATATTGAATGATTTTTTATCTTTTGAGCGATTGGAGAAAGGAAAAGAAGTTTATAGGCTTAATGATTTTTCGCTTAGCAAAGTTGTTAATGAAGTAATTTATAATGCAAATATGCTTTTAAAGACTGGCCAAAAAATTAATTATCCTCTTAATATAGAGGATATCACAATACATCAGGATGAGAAGATTATTTCATTGGTGCTAACTAATTTATTGCATAACGCTATTAAGTACTCTCCTGAAGAAACTGAAATAGATATACAAATTAATATTAATGAAGATGATATTCGTTTCACCGTTAAAGACAGGGGAATCGGTATTCCTAAAGAGGACCAAAAGCATATTTTTAACCTATACTTCAGGGCAGACAATGTACTGTTGACTCAGGGTACAGGAATTGGCCTTAATATAGTCAAAACACATATTGAGAACCTGGGAGGGAATATTAGCTTTAAAAGTGTTGAAAACAAAGGGAGTAAATTTACGGTAGTACTTCCTCTATATAGCAATCGTGAAGAATACTAGGGTGTTTAGTTTTAAATCAAGAGGTTCTTTTTAAACCTTAATAGCTTCTATTATGAACAAAAAGGTTTTATTAATTGAAGATGATACTGCTTTAAGGGAGAGTACAGCCGAATTATTGGAATTAGCCAATTACAAGGTCCTTACCGCTCCTGAAGGTGTAAAGGGAGTTTTGGTTGCCAAAAGCAGTTACCCCGACGTTATCATATGCGATATAATGATGCCAAAGTTAGATGGATATGGTGTTTTAGCCGCCCTGTCCGGAGACGATAAGACCAAGTCAATCCCCTTTATATTTCTTTCTGCTAAAACAGAACGAAAGGATGTTAGACTAGGAATGGACATGGGCGCGGATGACTACCTGACTAAACCATTTGAAGAATCGGAAATTATTGGTGCTATTGAAAGTAGAATAGCTAAGTCCAGAATTCTTAAAGAAGCGCAACAAGAAAAAACATTCGATGATTTAGGAAATAAAGCCAGGGTTAAGAGTATTCATCAACTGAAGAATTTTATTGATGACAATGGAGAGGAATTCCGATTTCAAATGGGGGATACAATATACAGGGAAGGCGACAACTCAAATTTGGTGTATTTAGTACTAAAAGGAAATACCAAAACTCATAAACTCGATGAACAAGGGAAGGAGTTGATCACCGGAATTTACAAGGCAGATGATTTTTTCGGATTCACCAGTTTCACTAGGAATATACCATACCAGGAATATGCCACTGCCATGGAGGATTCTGTTTTAATTGGCCTGCACAAGGATCAATTAAAATTGGTTTTAGAGCAAAATGGGGAATTGGTAATGGAGTTGTTGCAACTTCTATCTGAAAACCTTTCACAGATCAAAGAGCAGTTGTTGCAGATGGCATATGGTTCTGTGCGAAAAAAAACAGCGTCTACCTTACTTAAATTTGCTGAAAAGTTGCAGGAAGATGAAGCTGGAAATATTCACGTTTTAAGGAGTGACCTTGCAAGTGTTGCCGGAATGGCTACAGAAACTCTGATAAGAACCTTATCCACCTTTAAGAAAGAGGGTATAATTGAGATTAGGGATAGAGATATTAAAATTTTAGATATGGATCGGCTACAAAAGATTCCTTATTAAATTTTTACTAATGAAAATAACCGTACATGATGGTAATCATTTTACGGTTATTTAGTGGTTCGTAAATTTGTTTTTTAACAAATCAGACTAAGATGCAACGTATTTTAATCCCGACAGATTTTTCCGAAAATTCACGTAATGCAATTAATTACGGGTTTGAATTATTTAAAAAAACCAAATGTATTTTTCACATCATTCACATTAACCCGATACCACCGTATTCAGGTGCCGGCTCTTCAGTTAGGGGCACCTCGGTACTTCTTAAGGATACGGTTTTAACCGAGAGCAAGAAAGACCTTAAAAAGCTTTTAATATATATCGAAGAACATCACAAGAATGAATTACACTCCTTTGTTACCATAGCAAAGTATGACTTTTTTGTGGATTGTATTAAGAGGATAATTGAAGACAAAAAGATTGACCTGATTATAATGGGTACTAAAGGAGCTTCAGGACTTAAAAAAGTAGCCATGGGAAGCAATACAGGTGATGTGATTACTAAAGTAAAATGCCCTTTATTGGCGATACCCGAAAATAGCACCTATAAAACACCAAAAGAAATAGCCTTCCCGACAGATTTTCATATTGCCTATGATATTAAAGTTCTGGACACTCTGATAGCGATGGCAACAATGAATAATTCTGTATTAAGAGTTGTTCATATTTCTCAAAAGGGTGAAATGTTGAGTGAAGAACAATTAAGTAATAAAGAATTTTTACATGATTATCTGAGAGGCATTGACCATAGTTTCCATACTTTAACCGGTTCCAAATTGGAAACTTCCATTCAGTGTTTTGTTGAAAGCAGAGATATAGATCTTGTAGCCATGGTGGCTAAAAATCTAAACTTTTTTCAACGAATTCTCTTCAGGCCCACCGTAGAAGAAATTAGTTACCATACAGATATCCCATTTTTGGTATTGCACGAGTGATGGATGGCAGAAATTACTATGTCGTTAATTCCTAATATAAGTGCAAGAAAAGGGCATACTGGAAAGCAATCTTCTGGATGTACTATTATTACCTATAGGATTCAATGATATTAATTATTTCATCTTTTGGCAAAACGCCTGATTGTCTCCATAATTGCTTTTTATCCTTGAAGAGCATCATTGTTGGAACCCCTCTAACCTGATATTTAGAGGCAATAGATTGATTTTTATCCACATCTATCTTAATAATTTTGATATTATCGCCCAAGTCGTCTTTCACTTGTTTAAGGATTGGAGCCAGCATTTTACAGGGTCCGCACCAATCTGCATAAAAATCTACTAGAACAGGAATATTTCCAGCTGTTAATTTTTCAAAATTTTGCTTCATTTTTTTTAATTATAAGTTACTAATTTAGAAAAGTTATAGAGTTCAGTAACTGATTAATGTCATGGTTTCTTGACTTGCATAGTATTAATTTTAGTGCAATTGTTAAGATAAATTGATTATGAGGAAAGTTGTAGTGCCTACTGATTTTTCTAAAAATGCATTCAATGCACTCAAATATGCCTGTCAATTATTTAAATATACAAGATGTGACTTTTTTATCTTACATGCATATGCAGATGAGGTTTACCAACAAGATCTTGTAGTGAGGCGAAGTAAGTTGGACGAGTTAAAGGAAATAACCTATAAGAATTCTGAAAAAGAATTGACCAAAATAATCAAAGATATATTTGAGTATTCACCGAATCCAAGACATAAATTTAAATCAATTTCCGCATTTGGAACACTTACAGATGAGATTAATGATCTTATCAATATGGAGAACGCGGATATTGTTACAATGGGGACAAGGGGTGAATCCAATGATAGAACAATTACCTTCGGGAGCAAGACTATTCAAGTTTTGAAATACGTGCAATGCCCTGTACTGGCCATTCCCGAAAATTATAAATACCATCCGCCAAAAGAGCTTTTGTTTCCTTCAGATTATTTAGTACCTCATAAAAGGAGGGAATTAAAACTATTGTGTGAACTAACAGGTTCCTTTAGGTCATCTATTCATATGCTTTATATAGATTCTAACAAGAAACTTTCGCTTCGGCAGGAAGACAATATGCGACTTTTAAAAGAATGTTTGCACAAAGCGAACTTGTTTTTTGAAACAACAGATGGGAAGGATAAAACCGTTGCAATCACAAAATATATTGTGCATAAAGAAATAGACCTGCTTATAATGGTCAATTCCAGACATTCACATCTTGAGCAAATGTTGCATCAATCCACTATTGAAAAAATAGGTTTACACATAAAAGTACCATTTTTGGTTTTACAAAATCTGTCCCGTTAATATTTAAAATATATACCGATGAAAAAAATTATTCTTCCAACCGATTTTTCCTATAACGCATATAATGCTATCTCTTATGGGATGAACCTCCTAAAGGATGAAGAGGCAACTTTTTATCTTTTAAATACGTATACGCCGGCTATATATCAATCAGAATATTTGTTACACAGCCCCGGTCAAATTGGCCTGGGAGATATTTACCAATCAGAATCTATAAATCAACTTGAAGAACTGAAAAAACAACTAGAAAAGGAGTTTAAAAATCCAAAACACACCATAATAACACATTCTGCTTTCAATATCCTTGTTGATGAGGTAACTGCCATGGTTGCCAGTGAAGAAGCTGATTTGGTTATTATGGGCACTCAGGGAGCAACCGGAGCAAAAGAAATTTTCCTGGGTACACATACGGTACACGTTATTAAAAAAGCTATTTGCCCTGTGATTGCAATTCCCGCGGATTTTAATTATGAAACACCCAAAAAAATACTCTTTCCAACGGACTATGAAGTTGAATACAGTGGAGAACAATTAAAGGGTCTTCTTTATTTATCAAAAATACATAATTTCAGGATTCAGGTAATTCATATTTCAAGTGGCTATAACCTTACCGAATTTCAAAAGCAAAACAAGGCCAAACTGGAAAGAATATTAGATAAAATCCCCCATGTGTTTCATGATCTTCCAAATCAGGAAATCATAACAGGAATAAATAATTTTCAACTAAAAAACAAGATGAACATGTTGGCAATGATCCAGAACAAACACACCTTTTTGGAAAGTCTATTTATAGAGCCCGTTATAAAGAAAATAGGGTTTCATGTTACCATCCCTTTTATGGTTATTCCCTAATGCAAATCTGAAAATTCAATGAAAAATATTCTTATTGCCACAGATTTTTCGAACAATGCCTATAATGCACTTTTTTACGCTACGCAATTGTTTCAAAATCACAATTGTTCTTTTCATATTCTCAATGCTTATACAGAGCAAACCCCGCTAAAAAGTAATTGCCAGGCTGCAGGACGTAAATTAAGTTTATTACAACAACTGGGTGAGGAGTCTATGGAGGGTTTATATGCTTTTTTGCATAAAATTAATCTTGATACTTCGAATAGTAAACATCATTTTAGTATTCATTCAAAAAATGAAAATCTTATTGATGCTTTACATCAGGCAATTAAAGAAACGAATGCTGATCTTGTTGTGCTGGGTAATAAAGGTAAGACGGGGGCCAAATCTATATTTTTGGGCAGTAATGTAATTAAATCCATAAATGCAATTAAGGATTGTCCAATATTAACCATACCAGGAGAAAATGATTTTTTGTTACCTAGAGAGATTGCTTTTGCAACAGACTATAAAAAGAATTACAATGCTAAAGTCTTGCAACCTCTTCGAACAGTCGCTTCATATTGTGATTCTTCTGTTTGTATTGTTCATATAAATGAAGAAGAAAGACTAAGCCCGGTTCAGAAGTCTAATTTATACACGCTTAGAGAGTATTTGGGGCCAATAAAACATACTATTCATTGGATGCCCGATTTTGCGAATAAAACCAGAGCTATAACAGATTTTATTGGCGAATTGGGTATAGATATGCTCGTAATGATTCATTACCAACATGGTTTTTTGGAGAAATTAACCCGTGAACCCGTAATTGAGAAGGTAAGTTTTAATATTGATATACCCTTTCTCATTCTCCCATATACCGACTGATTAACATCATATGACAAATTGTAATTTGGCTATAGTTTTAAATAGTCATTTTAATTGAGATACATGCACTCAAAACTAATTAACAATAATATACCCATGAAGAAAATAGGAATATGGTTAGATAAAGAAAAGGCACATTTGGTAACCTTAAGAAATGAAGATGTTAGATTCAGGACCATTTATTCAGACATTGAATTCTTTCATCCAAAAGGCGGAGCACGCTCCAAGACTAGATGGGGTCCTCAGGATGTTGTTCAGGATAGCAAATACCTGGAAAGAGAGAAGCATCAATTGAAATTGTATTTTAAGGAATTGGCAAAGACCATAGAAAATGCAGAAGCCATAGCAATTTTTGGCCCTGCAGATACCAATGCCAAATTTTATAAGGAATTAAGTGAAAATTATAAAACCCTGGCATTGAAAGTTAAAACAGTGGAGAAAGTAGATAGTATGACCGAAAATCAGGTAAAAGCCATGGTCAGGGACTTTTTTAATAAAAAGAGCAGGGTTTAAGATTTTTCAAATTTATTGGGGACCATCTCAATTATAGTACATAATGGCAAATGAGAATTTTTTCATAGTTAAAGCTTCGGGTGATAAAGTGCTATTCTCAGAAGAGAAATTACGCTCTTCTCTAAAACGAAGTGGGGCAGACGATAAATTGATTAATCAAATTTTGACTCTTGTCAAGGAAGAACTATATGATGGAATAACAACCAGAGAAGTATATAATAGAGCGTATAGTTTCTTAAGACGCAACAAACCACTATTTGCTTCCAAATACAAACTTAAAAAGGCCATCTATGAGTTGGGTCCCACCGGGTTCCCATTTGAAAGCTTTCTAAGCGCTGTATTAATTTATGCTGGATATAAAACTCGAGTTGGTAAGACCATTGCTGGGAAATGTGTCAGTCATGAAATAGATGTAATTGCCGAAAAAAATGGATCAATTATAATTATTGAATGCAAATTTCACGGAGAACAAGGTCTTAATTGCAATGTTAAGATTCCCTTATATATTTATTCCAGATACCAGGATATAAAAAACGCAGGGGACAATGATATTTCAAATATCAAAGAGCCCGATGCATGCTGGGTTGTTACCAATACACGTTTTACCAAAGACGCTATTTTATATGGTAATTGTATGGGGCTTTATCTCCTAAGCTGGGATTATCCAAAAGGGGATAGTTTAAAAGAGCGTATAGACAGACTTGGTCTATATCCTATTACGGTTTCAACACTTTTAACTAAAAGAGAGAAACAATTTTTGTTAAGCCGTGATGTTGTATTGTGTCGTCAACTATTAAAAGATAGTTTTTATCTGGATCATCTTGGAGTCTCAGATATTAGGAAAACTAAAATTCTCAACGAAGTAAAAATGCTTTGTAAAATTTGACACTATCAAATAAATATAATGGTTAAGGTGCATTTTTTAGGGGCTTCGGGTACAGTCACAGGATCTAAATTTTACCTTGAAACAGAAGAGAAGAACATTCTTATAGATTGTGGGATGTTCCAGGGAAGGAAGGACCTAAGAAGATCTAATTGGGAGCCATTGCCTGTTTCTGTCGATTTAGTAGATGTTGTTCTATTGACACATGGTCACCTTGATCATACAGGTTATTTACCCAGATTAGTAAAGGCGGGATTTAAAGGTAAAATTATTGGAACGGCCCCAACACTTGCAATATCCAGAATAATATTACTTGATAGTGCAAAGATAAATGAGGAAGAAGCAGAAATAGCAAATAGGGAGGGGTATAGTAAGCATAGGCCAGCGTTACCCCTGTATAGTATCCAAGATGCGGAAAATGCAATAACTCTATTAAGAGCCGAAGAAATAAACCAATGGATACAACTTTCTGAAAATATCCGGTGTAGATTCAGGTATAACGGACATATAATTGGTTCTACTTTTATTGAATTAGATATTTCCGGCAAACGTTTTGTTTTTTCAGGAGATGTTGGAAGACCAAATGATAATTTGTTGGAACAACCTGATAAACCTGAGTGGGCCGATTTTCTTTTTGTTGAAAGCACCTATGGCAATAAATTACACCCGCAAGATAAGGTGGATGATAGACTGGTTGCCCTGGTTAATAAAACGCTATATGAAAGAGGAACCCTGCTCATTCCTTCGTTTGCAGTAGAACGTTTGCAATCTCTTATGTATTTATTATGGAAGCTTTATAAGAAGAATAAAATACCAAATATTCCCATTTTTATTGATAGCCCCATGGGCAACAACGTGCTTTCCATATTCGAACGATTCCCTAATTGGCATAAGTTATCTTCAAATGAATATAAGGCGATGTGTGCCCACGTAAATATTATTGACTCCTACAGACAAACATGGGAGACTATAGACGATCCCAGACCAAAAATTGTTATAGCCGGAAGCGGAATGGTTACAGGGGGAAGAATTCTCACTTATTTGCAACAATTGATAGACAATCCAAATACTAATGTTTTGTTGGTTGGTTATATGGCTGAAGGAACACGTGGAAGAGCACTTTTGGAAGGGGCTCAAGAGCTCAAAATTTTTGGTAAATACTATTCTGTGAAAGCCAGTATTCATCACGAAGAAAGTTTATCAGCCCATGCAGATCAAAAAGAGTTACTGGAATGGATGGATTCTATTAAAAATATTCCGGAACGCGTTTTTTTGATTCATGGAGAGCAGGAAGCCCTACTAGAATTTAAAATTAAAATTGTAGATGTATATAAATGGCATGTGCATATTCCTGAAATATTTGAAACAGTTAAGCTTATTTTTTAATAATCACATGATTTTTATCATTGCCCATACTTTGGATCAGGAGTAGCTTTAAAAAATAGCAGATTCATAATCATGGAAAATCAAACGGAAGATCGAAAACAAGATACATTTAAAAATTTACATTTAGATATACAGAAATGGAAATCTTCTTTTTTCTTAATGAACGATGAATTATTATTCATAGAACACCTTCTTCACTCTTATGTATTTGAGCCCAATACACCCAATTTGTTTGAGCGTTTACAAGACTATCTTGAACGTCTGAAGCATATTAAAAGTGATAAGACTAATATGCAAAAACTTATAGTACAACATGAAAATAATCTGGGAGGATCCATTGAAGGTAGAAATAGCAAATGTGATAAAGAATTTCAGGTGGATCATGAGACGCTAAAAGTGAATGTGGTGAATTGTTTACAGCAGTTTCAAATTCTCAAGTCAGAGATATTTAATTATACCGGTGGCATTTTAAAGAGGCGAAGACCGGACAAAAATTAAACCTAACTAGCTTAATACCTACCTGATAATTATCATTCCTATTGGTTTATTAAAAAACTAAATTGGAATAATACAATATGTATTCCTAGACAATATCTTAAAGGAATTGAATATAGATGTCAACACAATTAGAATTTAAATATGTGCCATTTTAAAATTTAACTAAATGAAAATCAAAGAAAACACGCATCGTTACATTGAATGGATAGATCCAGAAGAGATGCATAGGACAACCTTACTTTGGCTATCTGAATTAAGATTTATGAAAGATGAGCAAATGTTTTTAAACAATCTGATAAAACATTATACCGTACAATTGGTTGATTCAAAAATTTTTGGAAAAAGCAAAGTAATTGTAACTACACTTGCCGATCTGGAAAAAGAAGCCGTTTCACAAATGAAAAAAGTTCAGGCTCATGAAAATAAATTGGAAATAATGATTGATGATGTTGATCAAATAGAATTGGAAAAGGCTTACCGCGATACCCACAGAGAATTGACCAGCACTATGGATCATTATAAAGAAGATTATAGGGAAATCAAAACGAAGCTTTTTGATTTAGTCTCAAGTGTACTAAAGAAGGAGAAACAAAAGCGATTATTAAATTAATTAAAGCATATGAAGAAAGCATTTATTTTAGTCGCATTATTATTCATAGGATGTTCGTCCACGGAATTGGTAGATAATTGGAAAAATCCGGACATTGTAATTTTTGACGCCAATAATGTACTTATTGTGGGGATGACTGCTAATTCTAAAGCTCAGGAGAACTTCGAAACCAAAATGAAAAGAGAATTTTCCAAAAGGGGCGTGGAAGCTATGCGAAGTCTGGATCTATTTGATGTTAAATTTACTGATTCTGAGAGATCTGAAGAAGAACTTGATGAAGTGGAACAATCCCTCCTGGATAAAGATTTTGACGCCATTTTATTTACTAAAATTCTTGGATCGGAAAACAAAGAGACCTTTAGAAAAGAAATGGCAGATGTAGATGGTTATTACGGTAAATTCAAAGACGATTATTTATCACATCAGAATATTTATTATGATGAAAATTATTATGATGAGTATAAAGTATATCATGCAGAGACTTCGCTATACTGTATCTGTGTGGGCAAGGAACGCGAGCTCATTTGGCGCGGTATAATAGATATTACAGACCCCTCTAATATTAAAAATGTGATAGATGATTATATAAAACTTGTTGTTTTTGCCATGGAGGAACAGGATTTGATTTTCCACAAAGAGGCAGAAAAAGAAGATTCAACAAGCCTTTAGTTACCCTATCATTGTATGCGAGATAGGTAATTCTTTTTATATACTTCTTATAGCATAGGATAGCTATAGTTAATATTTTACGCTTTATATATCAATAAATTTTGTAATTTAAAGGATATAAGAGACCTTAATCATACGACGCGTAATCGTAGATTTTAAAAAGTTAAATAAGGACATCCTGGATCTTCTTGTTACTAAATACCCTGATGGATATGATGATGACGATATTATCACCTTTAAAAACACATTAAACGAAATAGTGGAATGCGTTGAAGTAAGGACGGATGATACTGTATATCTGGTAAAAGTCAGTAAACGTCTGGTCGCGGCCATGGAGGATCATGACCTGGAAGACGTTGACATTATAGACGATGATGTTGTGACTGAATTGCCAATGGAAGATTTGAAGGATGAGGAAGAATAAAGGAATGCCCTTCCAATTAAGTTAAATACTGCCAGCCTGAGCTAAATCCGAACAATGAATTCAAAATTGCATCTTGCCCTCCTCTGTATAAATATCAAACTTTCATTTACTCACTTAAAACTATTTTATATAATCACTTTTCTTACTATTGTCCATTCCAATTCGCAGACTCCGGGTGGATACGAATTGTGGTTGGGACACACTGAAATAGAAGATCCAACCGTAAGATCGGAATATGTAGAGACCACAAATTCTATATTTTTCAGTAATAAAAGTACCATTCTGCAAACTGCGAAGGCTGAACTCGTCAGAGGTCTTGACGGCCTATTAGGACAACCCATTAACGTTCAGAATTCTCGCCATTTATTGAATTCCATGTGGGTGGTAAAGAAAGCTGATCTTAACCAAGAGTTACAGAGTGCACTAAAAGGAGATTTTGAAAAGATTGGTAAAGAAGGATTTATTATTAGACCTGTTTCGGTTGATGGAAGGAGCATTTTATTGATTTCGGCGAACGAAGATGTGGGGATACTTTACGGAGTATTTAAATTGTTGCAATTAATTAAAATGCAAAAGTCACTCGCAGGGGTTAATGTGGTAGAAACACCAAAAATTAAATTACGAATGCTCAATCATTGGGATAATCTTGACCGCACTGTGGAACGGGGATATGCCGGATTTTCGCTTTGGAACTGGCAGAAACTACCCGAATATATTGACCAACGCTATACAGACTATGCACGGGCGAATGCATCAATAGGAATTAATGCCACCGTATTGACTAATGTAAATGCAAATGCCCTGGTATTAACTGATGCTTATTTAGAAAAAGTTGCTGCGTTAGCCGATGTTTTTAGACCATATGGGATAAAAGTATATTTAACAGCCAGGTTTTCGGCTCCCATGGAACTGGGGGGATTAAACACAGCAGATCCTTTGGATAATGACGTAATTGAATGGTGGAATAATAAAGTAAAGGAGGTTTATAAATTTATCCCGGACTTTGGCGGTTTTTTGGTCAAGGCCAATTCCGAAGGACAACCCGGTCCTCAGAATTATGGAAGAACACATGTAGATGGGGCAAATATGTTGGCAACCGCCTTACAACCATTCGGGGGATTGGTTATATGGAGGGCCTTTGTGTATTCTGAAACGGACGCAACAGACAGGGCAAAACAAGCCTTTATAGAATTTGTACCCTACGATGCTAATTTCCTCGATAATGTTTTGGTTCAGGTAAAGAACGGGCCAATTGATTTTCAGCCAAGAGAGCCTTTTCATCCGATGTTTGGAGCTATGCCAAATACACCGCTGGTTATGGAATTCCAAATTACACAGGAATATCTTGGATTTAGTACCCATCTGGTATTTCTTCCTAAAATGTACAAAGAAGTTTTAGACGCTGAGACCTATCGAAAAGGCAAAAATGCCACAGTTGCTAAAGTTATAGATGGATCTTTATTCAATAAAAAAATATCCGGAATGGCCGGAGTGTCAAATATTGGTACAGATTTGAATTGGACTGGGCATCCTTTTGCACAAGCTAACTGGTATGGATATGGACGCTTGGCATGGGACCCTTATCTAAGTTCGGAAACCATTGCGGAAGAGTGGTTGCGTTTAACTTATTCCAATAATTCAGAATTTGTTGAGCCGGTTAAAAGTATAATGATTACTTCCAGAGAAGCCGTAGTTAACTATATGACGCCAATGGGCTTACACCATTTAATGGATACAGGCCATCATTATGGTCCGGGTCCATGGGTGGGTGATTTAAGCAGGCCTGAGTGGAATCCTACTTATTATCACAATTCCGATAAGGATGGTATTGGATTTGACCGTACCCCTTCAGGAAGCAATGCTACATCTCAGTATGCCCCTGAGGTGGCCAAAATATTTAATGACCCGGAAACTTGCCCGGATAAATACCTCTTGTGGTTTCATCATTTACCCTGGGATTATAAACTGAAGAATGGAGGAATTTTATGGGATGCAATTGCATTAAATTATCAAAAAGGGGTTGACCAGGTAGAACAAATGATTGGCATTTGGAAGCAAGTAAAAACTTATATTTCTGATGATCAATACAATGAAGTAAGGATGCTTTTAGAAATTCAGCTAAAGGAAGCAAAATGGTGGAGGAATGCATGTCTTCTCTATTTTCAAAACTTTTCAGAAAGAGAACTACCAATCGGAGTGGAACTGCCTGACGAAAACCTGGAGTATTACAAATCCTTAAAATTCCCTTACGCCCCAGGAAATTAAGACTGAATGACATCAAAAAAGCTTCTTTTTGATTAACTTTCATCAGTCTGTTAAGAAAATAACTAAACAATCTTGATTATATAACATCAATTTTTTTTTAGTATTTAATTAAGCAAAAACCAATATGTATCCTACGAAATTTAGAATCTTAAGTGCGAATTTGTTGGCTGCAATCCTGCTTTTTGGATGCAAAGACAAACCGATAAACAAAATAACGGAATCTTCCAAAGATGAGCTTCTTGAAGATACTGTCTCCATCATCAGAGCCAAATCTATGCCGCTAATTTCCAATATCTATACAGCTGATCCATCGGCACATGTATTTGAGGGAAAATTATACATCTATCCCTCCCATGATTTGGAATCAGGCGTTCCAGAAGATGATTTAGGCAGTCATTTTGATATGAAGGATTATCATGTTTTCTCTATGGAGAGTATTGGCGGGGATGTTACTGATCATGGCATGGCTTTACACATAAAAGATGTTCCCTGGGCGGGAAGGCAAATGTGGGCGCCTGATGCGGCCAAAAAAGAAGATACCTATTATCTCTATTTCCCGGTAAAGAACAAATCAGATATCTTCAAGATTGGTGTTGCTACAAGTGAAACTCCTTTTGGACCATTTAAAGCAAAAGAGCAGCCTATAGATGGGAGTTTTAGTATAGATCCTGCTGTTTTTAAGGATGCCGATGGTATTTATTATATGTATTTTGGTGGTATTTGGGGTGGACAGTTGCAGCGTTGGACTGCAGGAGCATATAAGGGTGAAGATACCTACCCGGCCGCGGATCAGGTTGCATTGACACCTAAAATTGGAAAATTAACCGATGACATGCTCTCCTTTGAAGAAAAGCCAAGTGATGTGTTAATACTTGATAAAAATGGGAATCCATTACTTGCCGGGGATAATGAACGACGTTTCTTTGAGGCGGCATGGGTACATAAATACAACGGGAATTATTATTTGTCCTATTCGACAGGCGACACTCATAATATCGCATATGCTGTTGGAGATAACCCTTATGGCCCTTTTACTTACCAGGGTGTCATTTTGAAGCCCGTTTTGGGCTGGACCAATCACCATTCCATAGTAGAATACAATGGAAAATGGTTGTTGTTTTATCATGACAGCTCCCTTTCGGGCGGGAAAACGCATCTAAGAAATGTTAAGGTAACTGAATTGCACTACAATAAAGATGGGACCATTAAAACCGTAGATGCCATGGTAGATTGAAGATTTGATCCTTAATGGTTACGATATGATTCAAAATAACATAAATTCATAGTTTGCAGGCACAATTAAAAGCCAGTTAATTATTAAAAAAACTACCAAAAAATGGCAAATCGCAAAACCCTGAACATTCTTATTTTAATTTTATTCCTGTCATCACAAGCCACTATTAGTCAGGAAAATAAAATCACAATACATGCCAATAAGGCAAAAGACACCATAAGTAAACATATTTATGGTCATTTTGCAGAACATTTAGGTAGGGGTATTTATGATGGTTTTTATGTTGGTAAAACCTCAGAAATTCCTAATATTAATGGCATTAGAAAAGATGTTGTAGTGGCGCTAAGAGAATTGGAAATACCCGTATTAAGATGGCCGGGAGGGTGTTTTGCTGAACAATACCAATGGAGAGATGGGATTGGACCTGTTAAAGACAGACCACTTGTGGTGAATACTTTTTGGGGTGGTGTTACGGAAGATAATTCCTTTGGTACCCACGAGTTTTTGGAACTTTGTGAGTTGTTGCAAACAGAACCCTATATTGCTGTCAACATAGCCAGTGGTACCGTAAAAGATGCCTATCAGTGGGTAGAGTATGTAACCTCTGATAAGGACAGTGAAATTACAAGATTGCGAGGTAAAAATGGCAGGGAACGTCCCTGGGATGTTAAATTTTGGGGCATAGGCAATGAGAACTGGGGTTGTGGCGGAAGTATGAGCGCTGAATACTATACTAATGTATTTAAAAGATTCAGTACCTACTGCAATGCAGAATATAAAATTGCCAGTGGAGGAATCTATGATGATTTGGAATGGACTAAAACCTTTATGACCGGCATTAAGGATAGTCCTGGATATTTAAATATTGCGCATGGTTTATCCTATCACTATTATACTATTGTCAATAATTGGGAGGTAAAAGGCTCAGCAACAGATTTTGTGGAAAACGAGTGGTTTAAAAGCATGCAGAATACTCTGGAGATGGAAGGAAATTTGGAAGATCATATTGCAATAATGGATGAACACGACCCTGATAATACTATAGCTTTGATTGCAGATGAGTGGGGTACCTGGTACGACGTGGAACCTGGCACCAACCCCGGATTCCTTTACCAGCAAAATACGTTAAGGGATGCTGTTGTGGCCGCTTTAGGGCTGAATATCTTTAATAATCATGCGCGTCGCATCAAGATGGCAAATATTGCTCAAACAGTAAATGTCTTACAAGCCATGATCCTTACCAGGGGGAATCAAATGGTGAAGACTCCAACTTTCTATGTATTTAAAATGTACAAGGTACATCAGGATGCAATTCATCTACCATCTGAAGTAACTACTCAAAATTATGCAAATGACAAAAGTCAAATTCCGGCTTTGTCGGTTTCTGCTTCCAGGGATAAGAATGAAAATATAAATATTACTATTGCTAATTTAAATCCCAGTCAGAATATGGCAACATCTATTGAGATTATAGGATTGGAAAATTTAAGAAGCATTACCGGCAGCATTATTACTTCTGGCAAAATGAACGCATTAAATGATTTTGGTGAAGAAGAACAGGTTCATATTCAAAAGTTTTCGGATTATAAAAAGAATCAGTCAGGGATGGAAGTAAATATACCTTCAAAATCTGTAGTATCACTTAGTATTAGTAACAATTAATAATGTCTAACTAAAATAGCGAATATCAGTAATTTAGACATAATTTCAGGGACTTCGGGTACCCGGTCATTTAAAAATAGTAGTCTGTTAATCAAAAACCTATATCCAATGAAAGCATCAAAGTTTTATTACGTCTTTTTATGCTGTATGATCTTTGCGATTAATGGTGTAAAAGCCCAAAACCAAATAGGAATTTTTGATAACAATGGCGATATCGGCGATTGCATAATTGAAGGCAATTCAGAATATTCCAGAGAAGATCAGACTTATAAAATTAGTGGCTCAGGAACCAATATGTGGTTTGGCGAAGATGATTTTCAATACTTATGGACAACTATCCAGGGCGATTTTATCCTTAGAGCTGAGGTAAAGTTTTTGGGACCTGGAATAGATCCACACAGAAAGGTTGGATGGATAGTCAAAAACAATTTAGATGCAAACTCCAAACATGTAAATGCCACTACCCATGGAGATGGCCTTACCAGCTTACAATACCGTAATGAAATAGGAAGGGAAACCAGAGAAGTGATCTCTTCAGATACTTTTCCCGATGTTATTCAATTGGAAAGAAGCGGTAATACCTATATCATGTCTACAGCCAAATACGGAGAAGAATTTACAAATGTGGAATTAAAGGATATGGAACTGGACAACTCCGTTTACATCGGAATTTATATTTGCTCCCATAAGCCGGAGATCATGGAATCTGCTGAATATAGAAATGTCAGAATCATTAGACCAGTTGATCCGGATTTCAGGCCATATCGTGACTATCTTGGTAGTAATCTGGAAATTATGGATGTTAGTAGCGGACATCGCGAGATCATTTACAGGTCTGCACATTCCATTCAGGCGCCTAACTGGACACCGGATGGAAAGAAATTAATATACAATTCAAAAGGGCATTTATATAATTATGAAATTTCTTCCAATACCATCTCAACCTTTAATACCGGATTTGCGGTAAATAACAATAATGACCATGTCCTGACTTTTGATGGTACATTATTGGGAATTAGTAATCATAATCCGGATGACGGCAGAACTTCAGCTTTGTATTATTTGCCGGCTCAAGGAGATTCTCTTCCCAAAATGGTCACGAAAACCGGCGTTGGCGCATCGTATTTACATGGCTGGTCACCGGATAATAAGAAAATGGTGTTTACCGGTAACAGAAATGGAGTCTATGATATCTATACAATTGATATAGATTCCGGGACGGAGAATCAGCTTACCAATCAATCAACTTTAGATGACGGACCCGAGTTTAGTCCGGACGGTGAGTATATCTTTTTTAATTCAACTCGCACGGGAAAGATGAAACTTTGGAAGATGAAAGCAAATGGTGAAGATCAAACTCAGTTGACTTTTGACGAGTACAATGACTGGTTTCCACATATAAGCCCTGATAAAAAATGGATTGCGTTTATTTCTTTTCCAAAGGATATCGACCCATCAGATCACCCTTTTTACAAACACTGTTTGTTGCGTATTATGCCCTACGAGGGTGGCGCACCAAAAGTGATAGCTTATATCTATGGCGGGCAGGGTTCTATAAACGTTCCTAGCTGGTCTCCGGATAGCAAAAAAATTGCTTTCGTGACCAATACTAAATTATAACTTTGATTAATATCGCCCTGATTATATAGCTTTTCATTTGAATTACGCTTAATCAGTACAATAACTTTATTGCCGCCTCTTTGGCATTACCAGGCTATCTGCCGGATAGTTTTCTTTTAGATAGCTCATTTGATCTTTTGTCCAAACTATAATCTTTTGCCTTTGTTCTTCCGAAAGATTGGCCTCTTTATGTAAGCCGAAGTTGGTGTAGGAGGGTAATGGCATTTCTTTCTCTTCTACCATTTCTATCATCTCTTCAAATTTATGATTCTGAAAAGCGATGGGCATTTTAGTAAATTCCGAAAAATTCAAATGTCTTTTGCCATCTACAACATGGTCATTGAGCCACCAGGCAACGGGTTGTACATTCGAATACCACGGATACTCAGTTTTATTGGAGTGGCAATCATTACAGGAAACCTGTAATAGTTGGTTGACATCATCGGGAACAGCATATTTTGTGGAAACGTCATAGGTTAGGTCGTTAGATTCGTTCTTTTCAGGGCGGATAAATTGTATTATAATCAGTACGATGCCCAACCCGATTAAAACTTTCTTTAACATGATTTATAATTTAAGTTAGCGTCTAAATAAATTTATTATTAGAAATTGATTTTACCCAAAGATTTAATTAAATAGCGGTTATTTATACTTTTTGACACGGTCATCTAAAATTACCCCATACCAGTTCATTCCAAAGGCAAAATCATACACATTGCCATTGGTGTCTTTATAGGGAGTCATATCTCTTGGCACATCTTCAAATTGTTCTTCAACAGTTTTCATATCGGCCGGCAATTGAAAAGGCAATAATGCAGACGGCTCTGCTTTTCCCGCAATTATTTCCATTAGCGCCTGATCCTGAACTCCCATATGAACTAAAATCGATGAAGAGCTCTTTTCAATTTCTGAAAAAACCATTGGTTTGGATATGTTGACAATCACAATAACTGGTTTATCCCCCATTTTTGATTTGGTATCGTTTACCAAGTTCATATCGGTAGTATTAGTAGCAGTCACCGATTTATCCTTATATGAACGGTTAGTAAAATCTTCGAATGGGCTTCCCCCGGCCAAACTGGTCTCGCGGGCATTAGTGGCGGTATAGGGTCCATACTGCAGACTTATAGGCACGTAGCCATTACCACCTTTGGTTAAATCCTCCCTGTTGTACCCTACACCCCCGTTTGGGCTAATAATGCCCACTAAAGCGAAATCTGCTTCTTCTGGCTTCTCTACCAAATCAAAATACTTTTTGACGACTTCCATATTAAAAGGGTATTCCAGCTTTTCAGGGGTTTCCATCCCAAACCAATTCCTGCTCGCAGCAATATACCTTTGGGGAACATAAGCTTTTTGCTTCACTTTTAATGGAAGCACATTATCCTGGTTTTTTAGCATGACAATCGAACGTACTTGCGCATCATATCCGACTTTCATAAATTCTGCATTCCCCACAATTTTTTCAGTTTCTGCTATCTCCAAAAACGGATTTTCAAAGAGTCCGACCCTGAAAATATTCTTCAGCAAACGAACCGCAGATGCTTCAAATCGCTGGCGCATATATTCTTCCCCATGTTCAGTAACTCCCATTTTATAGGCTTCAAGAATAGGGAGCATATCGTTGTTGCCGCCAAATTGGTCCACCCCGGCTTCAATCACCTTATAATGACGTTCGGCTACGGTCATGGTCTCAACACCCCAACTTTTACCTTCAAATAAATCTACAGCGCTAACATCACCAGTAATCAGCCAGTCAGTGCAGACAACGCCCTCATAGCCATATTTCCCTCTCAACAAATCGGTAATTAAGTATTTATTAAATCCATTGCCAACAGGCTCTCCTTCGCCGGTTGAAATCGTATAATAAGGCATCACTGCGGAAGCCATTTTTGTAGGACCTTCTAATTTAAATGCCCCTTTGGTAAACGGCTGCAAATGATCTTCTATGTTTTTTCCTGGATATACGGCATACGCACCATAGCCAAAGTGACCATCACGCCCACCTTCTTCTGGTCCTCCACCGGGCCAGTGTTTTACCATGGCATTCACACTTTGATATCCCCAACCTTTTCCATTATTAGAAGATTGAAATCCATCAACATAGGCTCTGGCCATATCTGTCGCTAGATCGGGATCTTCACCCATAGTCCCATTGAAACGGCTCCAACGAGGCTCTGTTCCTAAATCTATTTGTGGAGACAAAGAAGTAGCAATACCAAGTGCCCTATATTCTTTTGAACCTATTTCACCAAATTGAAACATTAATTGCGGATCAAAAGAAGCTGCAATTCCTAAAGTGCCGGGCCACATTGATATGTCACCGCCTGCACCCGCATTGAATTCCGCAAAGGAGTCACTACCATGTCTGGGATCTGAACTCGAATTGATGGGAATTCCTAATCCCATTTTTTCTACCATGGCCTGTGCATTATTGTTCCATTTGGCAGCAACAGCAGGAGATTCCACGCTTGTGATGAGTACATGTCGCAGATTATCCGTCTCCAGAAATTTTAGTTGTGCATCGGAAAGGTCACTTGGCGCTGCACCACTTTCAGCAAATGGTTTGCCACCATAGGTTGCCGGTCCGAAAAATCTGTTTCCCCCAGCAGGGATTGATTGGTGTCTGCTATATAGCATCAACCCGGCAATTTGTTCCAAAGACATTTTCCCGGCCAGGTCTTGGGCCCTCTTTTCTGCGGGCAATCGCCAATCCTCATATGCATCTAATTTTCCATCTTTGCTTAAATCTTTAAAGGCATAGCGATCAACATTTAACAGCTTCACCCCCGAATTAGGGCTATAACCCAATACTTTTCCTCCTTCATTTTTTACTAGTGTAAAATCACCTTTGTCTTCCTCTGTAAATTTCGGGCTACAAGCCATAGAAAGTAACACTATGGCATAACAAAATGTAATAATTGCTTTTTCTTGTATTTCCATTTTTTTATTAATTACACACTTTTTATTTGTTACTTACTAATTCAAACAAATCCTTGTCCAATTGAGGTTTAACCACGCAAGTGTTATCCAAGTGCATGGTTGCTGTATTGGTCGGAGTATATGCCGGCCAGTCAGGAATACCTTTGTGGTTTGGATTTCCATTCCTTGCAAAATTGATCCAGACATTGCTAACTTTTTCAGTTAAAGCATGTGCCTCTGGACCACCCCCTGTCATATTTTTACCCCTCTCGATATTGTCAAAGACGAAGGGCAATTCCATACAGTGTAAGGATTTATATTTACCATCCCAAACAGGCGACTGCCAGGTGAATAGATACATGTAAACAGGCGCACCATCTTGAAGGTTCGATTTCATGTTAGCCTGATATACAGCTCCGGGCCGGAACATTACATCCACGTCTATTAAATCTTTTGGATCCGTATCGTTCGGGTAAGCCTTTTTGACCGCTATTAAATAGGCATCCGCCTTATCCTTATATTGTTCCTTTATATGTTCCATTATTTGCTGTTCAGAAGCTTTCGCAAACCGCATATTTGCAAATGGCGAAAATTCGTTTTTCGTTGTTCCCACTAATAAGGGTATTTCTTTGGATAGTTCAAAGGCTTCTTTAGAATACAACTGATAGGGTAGGTCTTCTCCATCCCGGCTAGGCCCCCAATTAAGTCCAAATCCGATTACCGGTTCACCATCGGCCTTCATTTTTTCTTCGATCGTCTTTAGCGCCTTGGTACCCGCCGCACTTAAAATTTCAAAAGGAATTTTCTGCAGGCTATCCACCTGATTTTCTTTTAATCCAAGATTGGAAAGTACCTCAATTGTTATGGCCTGTGTTTCGTTTTTTTCCAACATAGCAGTTCGGAAGGACCCACTTTGATTGATTGCCTTATGGAAAAGGCCTTTGGCTTGAGGCATAGCCATAAGGGTATTTACTTTGGCCCCACCGCCAGATTGCCCAAAGATGGTTACACTACTCGCGTCACCTCCAAAATTTTCGATATTGGTCTGTACCCATTCGAGTGCAGCTACCAAGTCTATAATGCTATTATTGGCAGAATGTTGGTATTTTTCACCATAGGCTGAAAGGTCCAAAAAGCCCAGTATATTAAGTCGGTGATTAATGGAAACCACAACTACATCACCTCTTTTACTCAGGTTTTCGCCATCAGTTGAAGGCAGTTCCTGGCTGGAACCAGCCGTAAAACCGCCGCCATGGATCCAAAATAGAACAGGTCTTTTTTTACCATCGTCAATACCCGGGGTCCAAATATTAATGCGCAGACAGTCTTCGTTAGTATATCCCCAGTCATGGTCAAAAACAAACTCAGGTTGATCTACAACCTGTGTTGTAGGTGTCATGAGGGGCGCCACAGGCCCATACATCGTTGAACTTCTAACCCCTTCCCAGGAATCGGCTTTTGTAGGAGCCATAAAACGTTCTGCTTTGGCATAGGGAATTCCTTTGTAGATATAGGTGCCATCATGTATATACCCACGCACTTTTCCTGATTCTGTATTCGTCACGGCGATGTTCTCACCGGTAATGACTTCCTGTCCGAAATTTTGGGAAACTGCTAACAACAGTCCAAAAAAGCTTATTTTAAAAATTGATCTATTCATTGGTTACGGTTTTATGTCTAATTAAATATATATGTTCAAGTTCAAATAGTCATTTTTAAATTTTCCCAGAGGGTCTAATTGCTTCGCTAACGCAACAAATCCAGGAAGTTTAGTATACCGTGAAGCCAAAAGAGAAGGATCTATAGAAAAAAGTTTTCCCCAATGTGGACGGTATTGAAATGGTTCCAGTTCTGTTTCGATCATGGAAATCAATTCTCCGACTTCTTTAGGGTTTTGTTTCCAAGTAAAGTGTATGGCCACGCTATCTTGTTGGTAACATGGACTCATCCATAGTTTATCGGCAGCAATGGTCCTTATTTCCGTTATCATCAATTGGGGTTGTATCTGCTCCTTTCTTTTCTCCAGGGCCAAAATAGCATCCAAAGCTCGTTCTCTAGGTACAAAAAATTCCGATTGTAATTCTTTACCACTACTTGGGGTAAAACCCATTTTAAAATGCGGCAATCTGTCATACCAAGGGCCAGGAACCCCCATTTGCTCAGTACAATTTTCGGCAGAAAGTTCAGTTATTGGAAATAAATTACGATCTGCTGCTTTCGCGCCGTAGTAATCCGATCCTAAATCTTCGATTTGATCATCAACCTTTCTTTTTACCCATACCTGGCTCACCAATTGGTTTTGCCAATCTGTAAAAAGACTCACGCTATAGCCACCTGACAGTATCGCGTCAAAATTGTTCTTTAAGGATTCAAGAGGCAGATTTTGAAACACATCTTGTCGCACATCGAAAGTCTTTTCAATATCCAGGGTCACTTTAGTAATGATGCCCAGGGCACCCAGATTGACTATGACGGCATTTAACATGTCTTCGTCCTCATCACGGTTTAAATTGATAATATCTCCATTTCCGGTCACCAATTCCACAGCAGCAACAGCACTGGCGAGATTACCATTTGTCACTCCCGAGCCATGCGTTGCAGTTGCACAGGCCCCGGCAACCGTAATGTGTGGTAAGGATGCCAGATTATGCAAAGCATATCCTTTTTCATGAAGTTCAGGTGCAAAGTCGCCATATTTTGTTCCCGCACCAACAGTTACTGTCATTGCCTCCTGATCGATACCTATTACTCCCTGAAGTTTCTTGGTGGAAATCTGGTTCAATGGACTATCGGCAATATTGTTAAAACAATGACAAGAGCCTAAGGCTTTCTGTGCCTCAAGTTTTTTAATAAGAACCTGCACTTCTACCACAGTTTTAGGTTCATAAAGGTTTTTAGCCTTGTAAATGTAATTACCAGCCCAATTTTTACGTAGTACTGCGGGTTCAACTTCCGCAACCACTTTTTTCTCATTCATTTTACAAGATGCTAAAGGGGTCAACGCCGTAGCTGTGGCGAAAGTCGCCGTTGTTTTTATAAATTCCTTTCTTTTCATGAGAATCTCCTATTTAAACCCAAATTTTTTCAATCCTTCATGACTTATCTTGATAGCCTCAAGTGGTTCCATACCATCGAAGGTCATATCCTGTTCCACCATGTAGTATTTCATGCCAGATAGCCTTTTATTCTTAAGGATACGGGCAAAATCAATTTTTCCCTTGCCCACCGGCGCAAACCTACCCTGCTCATCCATGTCTTTTACATGCCAGATTTTGAAGCGTCCGGGATATTTCTCAAAATACGTAACAGGATCGGCACCTGCTTTGGTAACCCAATACAGATCCATTTGAAAGTTTACATATTTAGGGTCGGTATTTTCTAATAAATAGTCTATAGGAACAATTCCATCAGCATCTTTTTTAAATTCAAAATCATGGTTATGATATAACAGCTTGAGTCCAGAAGCCTCACATTTTTTTCCAAGGGTATTTATGATTTCAGTTAGATTGGCGACTCCTCCGGTAATGATTATCTTCTCGGTTTTCTCGTCAATTTTAAAAAGGCCCATAGGAGGCACAGGAATTACAAAATATTCAAATCCGGCAGCTTTGACATCAGCAATCATATCATCTGCATTCTGCATGGTTACAGATCCCTGATGAGTACTAATTGGGTTTAGCCCAAACTCCTGGAGTAATTTTTTAAAATCTGCAGGGGACATGTTATAGAATTTACCTTCGTTGTATCCCGCTGCTTCTATATTTTTGTAACCTGCTTCTGCTACTGCCAGAAGGGTCGCCTTGGCGTTCGTTGTCATGTCAACACGCACAGTATACAGTGCCAGGCCTCCAAATTTTTCCTGGGCCTGACATAAGAAGAACCCGCCTAAAAAAAAGAGGGTCAAAAAGAGGTTAATGGATATGTTTTTCATGTTGTTTGTGATTATAATAGTTTAATTTATATGATTTTTGATAGTAAAGGATATCAACGGTTAACATCTGTCACTAGCTTTCTTCTTTACTATCCATCTGTTCCGGTATTGTATTCTTCTATAGATTTAAAGCTATATAAATAAGGTGCCTTGTGGGCTCCCCCCGAAAACAATTTTTCGTGCCTTTTTAAAATGTCAAGACCTAATATTTTTCTCTGGAAGGTAGTTCTTCGTAAATTTTCTCCCAGAACGGCCTCATATACTAATTGCAACTCCTTCATGGTAAACTTTGAAGGCAATAATTTCATTCCTACCAACTTTTTTTCAAGATTATCTCGTAATTCCTGCAAAGCTTTATCTACAATCTTCGTATGATCCATCATCAGAGGTGGGAGCTCATCAATTGGATACCAATTGATACTATCAGAAAGGGCATCGGGTTGCAAGTTAACCTTATCATAATTGATTAAAGCGTAGTAGGCCACGGAGAGAAATCGGTCGAGCATCCATTGATGGGTTTGCAGATCATATCCGCTTTCTTGCAATATTCGTTTCATGGCTTCAGAATCAGAACGTGTTAAACTCCCGAAAGTATGAAATTGTTCTAGGTAAATATGATCGAGTCCGGTACGTTCTTTCACGCCCCTTTTCACAGCATTGTCCAAGCTTTCATTCAATTTTACGAATCCACCCGGTAAGGCGAAAAGACCTGTATTGTGATATTCTAGAATCAATATTTTGAGTTGCTCTCCATTGAAACCAAAAATGACCGAATCATAGGAAAGGTTTTGTATATACTCCTCACGTTTAAGCCATTGAATTGGTTTTTTTATGCTCAAAATTTTATTTTTTTTCAAATAAAGAACAATAATTCAAGAAAAAAAAGTATTATTGTAACAAAATGAGACAATAATAAAACTTTAACATTTTAACCCATGAAGACAGCCGTGATTTTTTCGATACTAATAATTCTTTTAAGCTCAGTTGGTATAGCTCAGAATAATAATGCATTTCCTGTTCAGGTTAGGGTAGAGAACGGTATTATTGAAGGTAATTATGATACGCATACAGGTATTCAAACCTACTTAGGAGTTCCCTTTGCTAAACCACCGATAGGTGAATTACGTTGGAAGGCGCCACAACGCCTGGACAACTGGGATGGTATAAAACAAACCAAAACATTTGGTCCAAGACCCATGCAGACGCTGGTATTCGGTGATATGAAATCTCGCTCGAGCGGCGTTGGCGAAGATTGCTTGTATTTGAACATTTGGACTCCTGCCACCCGAAATACCAAAGACCTGCCTGTATTGGTTTATTTTTTCGGTGGGGGAAATGTTGCGGGCGATGCCTCAGAATATCGTTATGATGGGGAGCGTATGGCCAAGAAAGGAATTGTTGTTATTACCACCAATTACCGATTAAATATTTTTGGATTCTTTTCGCATCCTGAACTTAGTGCGGAAGCCACTTACGGAGCTTCCGGAAACTACGGATTACTGGATCAAAATGCTGCTTTGAAATGGGTGCACAAGAACATTGCTGCCTTCGGGGGTAGTCCTAATAAAATTACTATTGCCGGAGAATCGGCTGGTTCCATAGGGGTGAGCCAGCAGATGGCCTCGCCGCTTTCCAAAAATTTGATCGCCGGTGCTATTGGGGAGAGCGGAGCAGGAATCAAGCCCACCATGGCTCCGGTAACTTTGAAGGAAGCGGAAAATATAGGATTGGATTTTGCCAAAAACGCTGGATACCCTAGCCTTGCGGAATTAAGAAAACTTAGTACGAGAGAGGTGTATGAAATATATAACGAATCCAAAAGGTTCGGTTTCCCAGCCGTAATCGATGGCTATTTCTTGCCCAAAACCCTGCCTGAAATTTTTGAAAGCAAACAACAGGCTATGGTACCCCTATTGTTGGGTTGGAATTCTGCTGAAATTCCCGGGATGGCTTTTATGCAGGGACAGCCATACACTGAAGAAAATTATTTGGCAAAGGTGAAAGAGGCCTATCCGGAAACGCATGATGAGGTTTTAAAACTTTATCCTCATGGTTCAGTGCAGGAAATAGAAAGATCTGCCACAGACCTGGCTTCGGACCGATTTATCGCATATAGTACCTGGAAATGGTTCGATCTGCACAGAAAGAACAGTGATCAACCAGTTTACCGCTATCTGTATAGCAAATTGCGCCCCCCTTTAAGAGATAAGACCCTTGTTTCTGGCTTAGCAGGGGGTACGGTAAAAAAAGATTCCGAGGCTCCAAAAGTGCCGGAACCTATTGGAGCGCCACATGCCTGTGAAATTGAATATTGCATGGGGAATTTACATTTGGTAGACGACTATGCCTGGACAGAAGATGATTTTAAAGTTTCAGAAACAATGCAGAATTATTTTGCCAATTTTATCAAGAGTGGTAACCCAAATGGAAAAAATCTGGCCGAGTGGCCTTCTGTAGAAGCCAATGACATCGTCCCACCAATAATGATACTTAATACAGAGAGTATGGCCAAAAAAGCATTTAATGATGCGCGTTATGAATTTTTGGATAGGGCTTACGGGAATTGAAGAACTTTTATCAAAGGATGTTGCATGAAAACAAAAAAGCTGCCTTCTGGCAACTTTTTTTGGTTTGATTTAATGACTTTAAACTTTGCTTTTTAAATAGCACAGTTATAAAAAATTGTCTTTAATTCAGGTTTTTATTAAAAAAATCAATGGTTCTTTTCCACGCCAATTCCGCTGCTTCTTTGTCATATCGTGGCGTAGTTGTATTGTGAAAACCGTGATTTACATCAGGATAGATATATGCCACATATTCCTTATTATTTGCTTTTAAAGCTTCTTCATAAGCTGGCCAGCCTTCATTAACTCTTGTATCCAATCCGGCGTATTGCAGCATTAAAGGGGCGTTTATTTTATCGATATCTTCTTTAGGTTGTCCTCCGTAGAATGGTACAGCCGCTGATAGGCCTGGTACTTTTACGGCCATCATATTTGATATCCATCCGCCAAAGCAAAAACCTACTACGCCAATTTTACCACTGCAGTCATCGAGGGCTTTTAAGTATTCATAGGCCGCAATAAAATCTTCCAGCATTTCATTTCGGTCACGCTCTCTTTGCATTTCCCTTCCCTTATCATCATTTCCGGGATACCCGCCAAGAGGAGATAAGGCATCCGGTGCCAGAGTGATAAATCCATCCAAAGCTGCCATTCTGGCCGTGTCTTCAATATAGGGGTTCAGCCCTCTGTTTTCGTGTACAACGACAATTCCTGGCAATTTACCCTTAGCATCCTTGGGCTTGGAAAGAAGTCCCTTTATGGTTCCTCCTCCTTTTGGGGATTCATAATTAATATAATTAGAATCCAATCGGGGATCATTAGTTGGCACCAGCATAGTATCCTTATAATTCGGCATCAGAAAGCTCATAAGCGATGCAATAGTGATACCTCCTACGGCGTAAAGGGACAATCTTTCAATAAATTCACGTCTTTGTAATTTGTTATGTGCATATTCATCATAAAGATCAAATACTTCCTGTTTAATATCTTTTTTTCTAAGTGTTCGCATAATAGTTTTTTTAATTATTTTAATAAACTTTTCATAAAACTTTCTTTATAGGCACGTCCGATGGGAGTTCTTATATTTTCTATCAAATAAATCTGGTTCCCTATGATTTTTTTAATTTTGGAGGTGTTTATAATAAAGGACTTGTGCGTTCTGAAGAAGAGATTTTGATTTAAATTTTCTTCCCAAAACCGAAGGGATTCTGAAGATAAGTGTTTTTTTTCAGTTGTAATAATTTCAGTATAATCTGCATCCGATTTAATATAAATAATATCCTCGATATTAATTTTTATATGTTCATATCCCGATTTGATATAAATTTCTTTGCGGTATTGCAGATTATCTAAAAGTGTTTCTTCCGGTTGTTTTACAATACTCTTTAAAGGAACTTTGGAAACTGCTTTTACAAAGCGCTGGAACGAAAATGGTTTTAGTAAATAATCAACTACATTAAATTCATAGCTTTCCAGGGCATATTCCGAAAAAGCAGTTGTCAATATCACGTATGGTGGATTGGGCATGGTTTTTAAAAAGTCTATCCCCGAAATTTTTGGTAAATTAATATCCAGGAACATAAGATCTACAGAATGAGAATTTAGAAATTCCATAGCCTGGATAGCATCTGAAAAAACGCCTTTAAGATGTAAAGTGCCTATATCCTCTATAAATTTTTTAAGGATACGCTGGGCTGGCGGCTGATCTTCAATGATTATGCAATTCATTTCAAAGGTATTTTCTGCAACTCCATCTTCAAATTAACTTCAAATTGATCTTGGGTTTCAATAATATTTATTTCATGTGCATTGGGGTATAACAATTGCAATCGTTTTTTTACATTATCCAAACCAATCCCTTTGGTTAAGTTTTCTGTCTCGGTTATAAGTTGAAAATTGTTTTTACAATAAAAATAAAGCGTATCTCCGTCCATTTTAATCTCAATATTGATATTGATGTTGCTCGATTGGCCAGATTGACTATGTTTAAAAGCATTTTCGATGAAAACGAGAAGTATCAAGGGGGCTATTTGATAACCAGTTTTAATATTGGTTGCTTTAAAGCTGACATTACCTCTTTCTTCAATCTGTAGTTGATTGAGTTGCGTGAAATTTTCCAATTGTTCAATTTCTTTAGATAAGGGCACAAATTTTTCTTTGCATTCATAAAGCATATATCGCAAAACTGAACTTAATTCCAAAATAATAGCTGGGGTTTTTGGAGAAAATTCTATAGCGTAAGAATACAAATTGTTTAGGTTATTGAATAAAAAGTGAGGATTTATCTGAGACTTTAAAAATTGAAGTTCACTTTCCTGAATAGATGTTTTCAATTTCTCTACTTCGCGTTGTTTACCTATTGCATCCCATGCAAATTTAAACCCTGATAAGATGGCAATTATAGGAAGGACATCAAATATGGCAAAATATATTCCGGGAACTATGGATGCTCTTCGAGTGCCCGGATAAAATACGACCTCTAATAATTCTTCTATAACTATTACGAGTAAAAGAACCAATACGACCATCCCGAAAAAATGCCAATATTCCTTTTTATATAAATATTTAGGCATCAAAAAGTAGGTGATAAAAACTGATGCGAAAGCATATACTAAAAAGAAAACCACCTGCGCTAAGGTAATACCTGGATCATTCCTGTCAAAGGAATAGAAAAGGAGTACCAACAGATATAAGACAAATTGAAAAAAAAGTTCTTGCCAACCTATATGTGAAGTTATTTTATTCATAATCATGCTAATACCACAAAACTACACTATTAGGCACGTTCCCAAAAATGACCAGATGTGAACGGCAGAAACATACCTGTTAACGACATTATACTATCTCTACGACGGAAACATGTTGTTCACTGGAATACCTATACCGATTAGGAAAGATTTGTAAAGATTTGATCTGATCCGAAACTACAGAGATATGTCGTTTAGCGGGTTTGTAATGTCGTTGAGAAAATGAACTTTCCGTTTTAAACAGGAAACATTATATTGTAGAAACACTTATGTTTTAATTATGAGAAGAAATACATCACCTATCATTTGGCCGGTTTACATTTTCTTAATTACATTGATTTTTCCTTTGAATTGTACTTTGGCGCAACACACTACCAATAATCCGGAGCTTGACAAGAAAGTGGAAACATTTCTGAAAAGTAAAAAAAATCAATGGCGCGATTTAAATGTCCCGGCATCAGATGGAGAGCTACTATATGATATTATTTTGAAAAATGGTTATACCAAAGGCTTGGAAATTGGTACTTCTACAGGTCATTCCTCGATATGGATTGCCTGGGCTTTTAGCAAAACGGGTGGGAAGTTAATTACGGTTGAAATTGACAAGGACAGGTATAAAGAAGCGCTGGCTAATTTTAAAGAGGCCGGGTTGTCTGAATACATTGATGCCAGACTCGCTAATGCCCATGAACTAGTAAAAGAACTACCCGGACCTTTTGATTTTGTATTTAGTGATGCCGACAAGGGATGGTATACTAACTATTTTAAGGACCTTAACCCGAAATTGGAGTCTGGTGGATGTTTCACCGCACATAATATTAGTCCTCCGGGCACAAGAGGAATGTCTGGTACTACGGAGTTTTTGGAGTATGTGTTATCACTAAGTAATTATTCCACAACGGTAGACAATTCTGGCGGGGGACTTTCTATAAGTTATAAAAAATGAAAAAGGTGAAAACTAATATTTACCGAGTCTTTAAAAAACAACAGCAAAAATAAAAGCAATGCAATACCAATTAAAAATTCAAAAGATGAGAAAAATTGTATTATTACTAGTCTGCATAACGACAACCTCGGGTGTTATGGGGCAGGGTGTGTGGACATTGGATCCGGGACATTCAAGAATTAGATTTACGGTAACCCATCATATGATTTCTGAAGTAGATGGTTTTTTTAGGGAGTTTGAAGCCACAATGACCGCGACAAAGGATGATTTTTCTGATGCGGTTTTTGAATTTTCTGCAAAAACAGCAAGTATCAACACAGAAAATGAACCGAGGGACAAACATCTTAAAAGTGCTGATATTTTTGATGTTGAAAAACATCCCGATTTGAATTTTAAAAGCACTTCTTTCGCTCAAGTAGCAGGGGAACATTACAAAGTTACAGGAGATATGACTATGAAAGGAAATACACTGCCAATTACACTGGAGGTATGGCTGGTTGGTCCTGTGGAGAATGAACGTGCTAAACGATATGAACTTGGTTTTAAGGCCACCGGAAGCATAATGAGACTATCTTTTGGAGTAGGGGAAAATCTTTCCACTTTGTCTGTTAGTGATGAAGTAGGATTGAGAATAACCGGTGAATTCGACAAGAGTTATTAATTTATAAGTGCGATAATTACTTAATCAGCATATAAACGTAAAAAACGACCTCATGAAAAACATTCTTTTTAGTCTTTTAATACTGGTGTTAATACAAATACCTCTATGTCTGATAGCAAAAGAAGTTCCCATGGAAAAATTATCAAAAACAACAACTGAGGCTGGGGAATACACCTTGATAATAGAGGGATATGATTGGGGTCCTGCGGTTAGCAGAGTAATTATCTCAATAGGTGAACAGGTTTCCCATGCGAATGCCAGCGATTATACTGTTACAGCCAGACGCCATACGGAATATACCCGGATTCCTCCTGAAAAGGCATCGGGAGATAGAAATGTGATCTATGCATATGTTTCAGATGAAAATGGTAACAAGCTGCAAAGTGGAAAGAATATTACACTTGTTTTGGCCGTTGGCCCCGATCTGGCCATTGGATCCCCAATTCAATATATTAGGAATGAAAAATACAGAGGAAATTATTGGATAGATTATGAACTTACCATTACCCACAAACCCTCAAATAAGGTTTGGGATAAAGAAGTTGGTCGTATAAGGCAGCTCATTGATTCCTTTGACCTTACCGGGACTTTTAAAGATAGTAATGGTATCACCATGTCCTATGCTTCCTTTTCTCCTGAGACAACTAATGAAAAATCTCCTTTGATTATTTGGTTACACGGCGGAGGTGAAGGGGGTACAGATCCAAGCATCCCTATAATAGCTAATCGGGCTGCCAACTATGCATCGGATGAGATTCAATCCTATTTTGGAGGCGCCTATGTACTTGCACCGCAATGCCCAGGGGCGTGGATGCACAACAGCGAAGGGGTGACCACCCATGGCCAGGAAGACGACATCTATAATATAGGTCTAATGGAGTTGATTAAGAATTATGTTTTAGCCAATCCTGAAATAGATGCGAACAGGATTTATGTTGGAGGTGGTTCCAATGGTGGTTATATGGCACTAAGACTGATCCTCCTATATCCAGATTATTTTGCCGCAGGTTATATCAGTGCATTGGCATATCAATCACAATATATTAGTGATGAGCAAATACAAAAGATTAAGGATATACCAATATGGTTTGTGCATTCCAGGGATGATGGTACTACTATACCAGACAAGACCGTTGTTCCGGTATATAATCGATTAATAAGTGCCGGTGCCAAAAACGTTCATTTTTCCTTTTATGACCATGTTACTGATATAACGGGATTCTTTGGTGGAGAGGACTATTATTACAATGGGCACTGGTCGTGGATCTATTCACATGCAAACCACGCGTACTTTGATTTTGACGGATCGCCAGTAATTTTTAATAACAGGCCTGTCACTATTATGGAATGGATGGCCGCTCAAAGCAATTAGGTATTTTTAAAAATTACGGGTGATTTGGGAATAAGATATAATCTCTCAAATTTTCTATTGAATCTCTAAAAAAAGAGGCCAAGAAATCAGTTAATTTATTTTTCTTGTGTCTGGGGTAGATTCCTTATCATTCATTCTAGACTCGCGCTTATATTTTCTTCTCAGCAATCTTTCATCCTTAACCATTATCCGATATTGACTGAGGGAATCCCTTTCTTTAAAATATTTTTTTTCAGATAAATGAAGTTTGTATTTAATTTTATCCTTGTTATTTTTTTTGGCTGATATATATATCTTATTACCAGCTTCAACATACCCGGTTTTATCGGGAATATTGGCCAGATCTCTACTTTTAAAGTTGGAAAGAGGTATACCCATCCAAATATTCGTACGAACTTCTTCATAACCCAAATGTCCTGTAATAAAAAAATCGATTGCCGTGGATTGAATCTCCATAAGGGGGAATTCAACTGTATTATTCGCAAGGTAAAGGACATTCTCAATAGGCCCAAACCGAATATCTTCAAATCGTTTTTTCTTGAAAATGATATTCCCAACCTTAATAATCGGATCAAAACCTTTAATTTGCATTTCCTGGAGGTCAAACCCTATGGTTCCTTGTAAAGAATTTGATATTATTCCGGTACTATCAATTAACTTGCCTTCAATGCGGGTGTCTATGCTTACATTCCCATCAATTTTATCTGCTTCCTCAATCGAGGGGATATCAAAGTAATCAAAGGAAATCAGCAATTTTTCCAAATCGATTCTGTCGGTTATTACACCAATTGAAAATTCCGTTTCAAAGGGATCCGAGATGTCTAAATGCGCATCCAGATTAACTTTGCCTTCATAAAAATTAAAACCTGTATTCTCCAGATAAAGCAGATTTTCATTTTCAAAATAAAAACCTGTATTAAAATTGTTTATGATGAGTTTATTGAATATGAATTCATCAATATTAATAGATAGTTCTGGCTGGTACTTAATGTAAAAGTCTTTTACCACAGATTTTAAAGCCAGGTTGCGATTAGCTTTTATTTCTTTCTTCTCCGTTACTACATTGTCGAAAAGATTCATAAAGTCACTAAAACGAACCTTGTTTGAATAGATATTGAGATTTGAGCTCATGCTTTCGTTATTGGCACTGATTTCCGGCACAATTGAGGTAATATTTTTTAATTCTCCGAAGAGTTTTATTTTATCCCCTGACGGCAGTTCAATATTCATAGATTTAAGGATGGCATCATCATTTTCAACGTCTATTTCCAGAAGGCTAAAGGGTATTGAAGTCTTACTGGGGTTGTGAAGCAAAGCACTGTTCTCAATCTTAAACTTGGCTGAAGCAGAGCTCACCATTTCATTCATTTTTTCAATATCACCAACAATTTTTGCGGTTATTTCAATTTTGCCTCCTTGAAGTAAAAAGGTATCATAGTTTAGTATTTCATTTAATTGAAAGGGATCACCAAACGCCCTAAAATCAACATCTATATTTGTACCTGCAGATTCTGATATATCTAACTGTGCTGAAAATTCTACCTTACTTTTTTTATCGTAATTAAATCCACTTTCTTTCAGAACCAAGCTATTGAGACCATCAAAATATAAACCTGTGGAAAAATTCTCTAAGACTATCAAATCTTTGTATTCCAATCTGTCTATGGTTACGCCTAACTTAGGATTAAAATCTGTATAAATTGCTCTCAGGGTTTCTTTGATACGGTTATTGATGGTCGCCTCAGTAGCTGTGTTTTCTTTTTTTACTCCTTTTTTAAAAACATCTATAAAATCGTCCCATTGCAATCTATCGGAATGAAGATCGATAAAGGTATTAACCTGACCTGTGTTCGTTGATGAGAGGAACGCACCAAAATTGTCCAGTCTCCCGCTGAGATTTATTTTATCTTCCTCTCCTATCCCTATTTCCAGGGAATTTAGGACAGCCAAATTGTTGTCAATTTGTACATCCAACAAATTAAGAGGCACTGTAAGATTAATGGGTTGGTAAACGATGTTGCTGTTGGTTAACCTGATAGTGCCATTTAAGGTATTTAAAAAATCATCCATTTGGAGTACGTCGCCATAGACATGCCCTTGCAGGTCAAAGCCACCCCCACTAAAAAAGAAAGTCTCATTATTGAAGATATCGTTCAATATTTCGGGGGTGCCTGTTGCATCAACTTCCGCATCTATTATAATTTGTTGAGGTTGTTCAAAATCAAGAGCAGCATTGAACTTAACGGCTCCTTCCCTGATTTCAAAAGCTGTGTTGTCAAGATGAAGATGATTTACATCACTAAAGGCCAAATCTGAAGAAAAATTAGTCAATTGAAAGGATTTATATCCAAATTCCTTAATATCTACGGAAACGGAAGGATCAAATTTTAAATAGATTTTTCTTGCTATGTTCTTTATTACATAGGCAGGTTGTTTTACTTTATCTTTAGGTCCTTTATTGGGATTCTCAAAAATATTCACAAAATCTTCCCATCTCAATTTAGTAGATGTAAGGCGTAAACTGGTAGTTGCTGAGAGTTCAGGTTCTTTAGTTAAAAGAGAAGAAAAGTGGTTAGCATCACCATAAATATTCAGATTATCAGAAGAACTCAAAGGAAGCTCCAAAATCTCCAGCACAGCCCTGTCTTCTTTGAGTTGAATATTTAATCGATTTACCGGAATTGAGAGTTCATCTTCTATATCAAAAATATCGGTATTTATAACCTTTAATTTGATATCAGACTTAGTCAGTAGGTCTACTGCAGAGGTTGCATCTCCTTCTAAATCAGCCCTTAAACTGAAGCTACCTTCCTTTAGTGTAAAAATTGGATCATTGATTAGTGAAATCAAATTGTCAGGTACACCATCGGCTTTGAGTAAACCTTTAATGAGTGCTTTATTTTCCGGAGAGCTTGTTAATACGCCATTACTTACTTCAAATTTAGTCTCTTTGTAATTCCCTGTAACAGAATTAAATATGAGCTTAATATCTCTTTTGTCTTCGGTTTTGGCTCGCTCATCGTCATATATTCTGTTGGTAAAACTTCCAGTGAATGACAAATTGTCCAAATCAAAACGGTCATCTATTATAGCCGAATTTTCAACACTATTAAATTCTACATGTGCTAAAGGATTAGAAAATGGCGCGAAACTTCCTTGGAGGGTGGTGTGAGTGGAAAAAGCCCGGTCAATCTTATACTTGTTAAGTTTTAATTGTATATGATCGGATAAAAGGCTTACAGCTGCCGCATATTCTGTTTCTTCATTCACAATCTTAAATAAAAAACTACTCTGCCTGGAAGTATCAAAATCGGTGGTTAACTCAAATATTTGATCATTTATGGATAAATCAAATGAAGGGATATGAATTTTGTTGTTAGTCAAGTCTATTTCGGGGTACATGGTCCCGTCAATCTTAGAATCTTTGAGATAACTCCCTTTTTCAAGGTTAAACCCTAATTGTGTAATATGAGCATCCAAATCCATGGAAGAGGTTATTTTATCTGGCCCAATAAGGAAGTTTGATGATATTTCGTTTATCTTAAATTTAATTCTTTTATGACGCGGAATATTTTGTATATCGAAAGTAAAATTTTCAATGTCAAAGGACATTTTGTATGGCTTGAAGGTCTCAGAGACTGTACTTTCTTCAGGCAGGGAGTCTTTTTTTGCAAGCAATGCTGCCATATCTTCTTTATAAGTGACAGAATTATAATTCGCATTTTCTATACGAACAGTTTTTACCTGAATCTTTTTTTTCAATAAACTATTTACTGACAGATTTAAATAGACATCCTCGGCTTCAAAACGGGTAGTTTTTGATTCGGATGAATCTAAAAGCACCATATTTTTGACGTAGAATGCCGGATTGGTAAAATTGCCCCAACTCCTTAGGGTTACATCGTCAAAACTCACCGTGCCATTGTGTTTTTCAGAGATGGTATTTACAATGAAGTTGACAACTTCTTCTTTATGTCCTTCTACATAAAAGTAAATAGCCACAAGTACAATTCCTAAAATCAGAATTAAACTGACAACAAATTTTGCAATTTTTTTAAGCATGGGGTAGTTTCCTTTATTTGGAAGAATACACTAAATATATTAAGTTTAAAATTAGGTATTTTTGAATTGAAGGCAATAATATTTATTGATAATAAATATATGGCGACATACCTATTTGATTCAATATCGAGCGCAATAATAATTTGAGCGTGGGAAAAACTTCAAAGCCTTGTTGCAGCTAAATTTGGAATTTGGAATTTATTCCTCTAGCTGAGGTTGGCTCGTTTCACAAGTCATTGATATTAAAAAGTTAAAAACTAGCGTTTCAAAGTACGCACCGGATAACGTACCGTAGGTATACTGGGGTTCCTATCAATAGATCAATTGTACTTAGTCTATCATCACAATCGGTTATACTGTAAGCGTTGTCAATATGAAAAAAGCCACCCTATCCATATCCACAGCATCACCGTGTACCTTGTGGGCAGATTGAGCTTTACGACTTACATTAATGATCTTTCCTTTGTGACATACATCAACCTTACTTGGCTTTGGAATTGCCTCCGGTCAGCAGATTCTGCACGGAAGACTATTCTTTATCATGTGCTATTATAAATAGGCCCAAACACACAGTCAACAATAATTTTTCATTTATTACTAAACTCTTGGGTAGCTATTTTTTAGGATTTACATCTATCATTTAGAAATGGAATGACAGTTTTAACTCAGGTCCGGAAGTAGTAACATCATACAAGAAACGATCAGTTCCACTACCTGTCTCGTAATTCATTCCTAACCAGCGATAAGAAAAT